>CAZLTS010000011.1:0-12121 GCA_964562495.1 uncultured Lachnospiraceae bacterium
ACCTACCTTCTGGGATACACGAGCCGCCATAGGTACCGCCGATACACCAGCTGAACCGATTAACGGGTTAATCTTGCCGCCGGACAGATGACACATCAGTTTACCAAACAGTACACCTGCCGCCGTACCGATTGCAAATGCAATCAAACCTAAAATTACGATTTTAATTGTATCTAATGTTAAGAAAGCTTCTGCACTTGTAGTTGCACCTACGGAAGTACCCAGTAAGATAACTACAATATACATCATTGCATTAGATGCTGTTTCTGCTAACTGGCCTACAACGCCAGATTCTTTAAACAAGTTACCTAGCATAAGCATACCAACCAATGGTGCTGTTGTAGGCAAAATCATACATACTACAATTGTTACAACAATCGGGAATAAAATCTTCTCAAGCTTAGACACCGGACGCAACACATCCATCTTAATCTTTCTTTCCTTCTCTGTTGTAAACAGCTTCATAATCGGAGGCTGGATAATCGGTACAAGTGCCATATAAGAATAAGCAGCCACCGCAATCGGTCCTAATAAATCTGTCTGTCCTAACTTACCTGCTAAGAAAATAGAGGTAGGGCCATCTGCACCACCGATAATAGATACAGCTGCTGCTGCCTTATCGTTAAATCCAAGCATAATTGCAAAGAAATATGCACTGTAAATACCAAACTGCGCTGCCGCACCTAATAAAAAGCTCTTTGGATTGTCAATTAACGGTGAGAAGTCTGTTAACGCACCAACACCCATAAAAATCAAGGAAGGCAAAATACTCCACTCATCCAAGATATAGAAATAATGTAACAAACCGCCCGTACCGTTAGATGTATCTGCCGGGTCTGCCATAATATCCGGATAGATATTGACAAGCAGCATACCAAATGCGATAGGCACTAACAATAGTGGTTCGTATCCTTTTTTAATTGCTAAGTACAAAAATATACATGCCACAATGATCATAATGTAGTTTCCTGCAGAAAGGCTCATAAAGGCTGTCTGTCCAAGTAGATTACTTAGCGTATCTGTAATGTACTCCATTTTGTTCTCCTTTCCATTTTGAAATGGTAATTCTAATCACAAGAGATTAGTTCATTGTAGCTAGTGTTGCGCCTGCTTCTACTGATGCGCCTTCATTTACATTCACACTTGCAATGGTACCATCTGCCGGAGCAACAATTTCGTTTTCCATCTTCATAGCTTCTAATACAAGTACAACATCACCCTTCTTAACTGCTGTTCCCACAGGAGCCTTAACTGATAAAATCTTACCAGGCATAGGAGCAACGATTGCTGTCTGACCTGCTGCGCCACTTGCTGCAGGAGCCGGAGCTGCCTTAGGTGCTGCCTTGGGAGCTGCCTTAGGTGCGCTTACTGCTGCACCTGTAGCTGTACCTTCTTCAACTGTTACATCATATACAGTTCCATTTACTGTGATTGTATAATTCTTCATAATAAATAATCTCCTTTACTAACGTCTTTTCCGAATAGATCTTACTACAAATCCATCTGTGCTTGTACCTTCACTAGCTGCAATGGCAGCCGCAATTACGGCAATTAATTCTGTATCATCTGTAGCTTCTTCCAGAACCGGTACGGTCTCTGTTGCAACAGCAGCCGCCGGTGCTTCTGTTTTCTTTCCTTTTCCTTCTACCAGCTTAGGCACAAAACCTAACAGATAAATTAAGAAGGAAATAAAGATTAATACAACGAACACAACACATACACCAATCAAAGTGTTCATAGCTGCGTTTACCATCTTCTGTCCAAAGGTAGATTCCTGCAAATCTCTCTGTGCAAAGGAGATGGACTCAATATTTAAATCATCGCCAAACAAAACACATACAACGGTAGTTTCCAGTTTAGCATTTTCAAAAGTCGCCTCACAAATAACACTAAGTCTTCCTGTTTCTTCGTCATAAGAAAAGGAAACATCGCCACTTTCCTTAAATTCGCCTAATCCTTCAAATAAGGACATATATTCTTCATAAGCATCTGCCATATATCCCACTGAATTATTCTTCTTAAAGGTAATCTCATCTATACTCTCTAAACCATAGAAGGTGGATTCCAAAATTGCCGGAACCTGTTCCTCATAGAAGGATTCAGTCTGTCCTAAATAAGTCTCTTCAGCATGTGCAACAGTTGTAAACAGAACGGTTAGTGCCAGTACTAATAAAAGCGCTTTTCTTACTTTTTTCATATGATCACCTCATTAAACCGTACCATGTTTCTTAGCTGGACGATCCTCTCTCTTTGTATATAACATTTCAAATGCGCCGATAACATATTTTCTTGTATCAGCTGCTTCAATAATGGTATCAACATAACCACGTCTTGCTGCTGCTTCTACACTTGCCTGCAATGTCTGATACTGTGCTGCTGTGTCTGCAACTGCCTGTGTATCATCACCACAGATAATCTTAGCTGCCAGATTTGCATCCATCATGCCAACCTTAGCTGTAGGCCATGCGTAAGTTACATCTGCACCAATTGCCTTAGAGTTCATAGCAACATATGCACTTCCGTAAGCTTCACCAATAATTACATTTACCTTAGGCACTGTAGCGTTGGCAAATGCGTATACTAACTTAGCAACTGCTTTGCTAATGCGCTTTTCCTGACACATGTTTGCTTCAAATCCGTTTACATTTGTCAGAGATAACACTGGAATTCCAAATGCATCACAGAATGTAACAAAACCAGCTGCCTTCTCTGCACCACCTGCTGTCAGCTTGCCGTCGAAGCTTTCAGCCACTTCACCGTTTTCATCATATACCTTAGTTCTGTTTGCAACAGCACCAACAGTAACACCATTTAAACGGATAAAGCCAGTTACCATGCTCTTAGCATATGCAGACTTCACTTCCATGAAGAAGTTGTTATCAGAAATCTGTGAAAGCGCAATTGCTGTATCCTCAACACAGTTTTCAAGCTCTGCACATACTCTGTTTAAATCGTCTTCACATTCATCATAAGACATATCGTCCTCGTTGTTTGCAGGTAAGATAGATACCAACTCGCGAATCTGTGCTAAAATATCTGCTTCGCTTCCTGTAAAATCAACATTTCCAACCTTTTCTGCCTGGAACTTTGCAGAAGCAGTGTCACATTTCTCTGCATAGTTTCCGTCTAAAGCGTTAGGAGAGTTTACAAATAATTTTGCCTTGTTTTCTTCCATAAATGTAAAATCTGTCAATGTTGGCATAAGGGCAAGTCCACCACCACATTGTCCAAAAATTGCTGTAATCTGAGGGATTACTCCAGATGCCAGCGTCTGCTTTAAGTAAATGTCACCAAATGCCTGCAGTGCGTCTGTTGCTTCCTGTAAACGTAATCCTGCACAGTCAATCAACCCGATTACCGGTGCACCCATCTTCATAGCCATATCATAGACAGCAGCAATTTTCTTTGCATGCATTTCACCGATAGAACCATTTAACACAGTGGCATCCTGGCTGTAAACGTATACTAGATTACCGTCAATAATACCATAGCCTGTAATGACTCCATCTGCTGGAGTTTCCTTTTTTTGCATGTTGAAATCAGTATTTCTAGCAGTAATCATCTGACCGATTTCAACAAAGCTGTTATCATCAAGCAAAGCTTCAATTCTGCTGCTTGCTGATACTTTTGCTGTAGTACTCATAGTTAAAGTCCTCCATCTAAATTTATTTTTTTCTCAATTTCTGCCGGGTACAATTGTATTACGTCTCTGTCAAAAATTCAAGTCTTTCTGCCTAAAAAATGTGTGAAAACTTCCGTAAAATACCATTTCCACGTCACACGCCCTATTGCTTTATCCGTATATATCCCATACGTGGCAATTTCCTTCCCGTTCAAATAGTAAGTTACTTCTCCTATAGATTCACCATTGGCAACTGGCGCTTCCAATTGGTTAACAATTTTATAGTCCATTGTTATTATATCCGATTCTTTTAATAATAACCAAACAGGGGAAATTTCTACAACAGGATTCACAGCTTTCTCTCCAATACCATTCATTACCGGTATGGGAGAAAGCTTGGGTTGTTCCAAGCTAATTTCCTTATATTGGTAATTTGTTTCTCCGTAGCTTATGAGCTTCTTTACATCTGACCATTTATAATTTTTATGATTGGGCCAGCCACAGGCTAACAATGCTACAATAAAGGTTGTATCTCCACGCTTTACTGCTCCTACATAACAGTACCCGGCTTCTCCCGTATAGCCAGTTTTTCCACTAATTGCACCATCCAGCATTGTAAGCAATGTATTATGGTTCGTACAGGAATAGGTCCTTGTTTCTTCTTTATTTCCAAAGCTGTAAGAAGCAGTCCCCGTAATCTCAAGAAAGGCATCCTTCTTAGGAGATAAAAATAGACAATACCGCATAATCAATGCCAGATCCTCTGCTGTGGTACTGTGTATTTTGATTTCTCCATCTACATTCTGCGTAGCGTCTAACCCGTTGGGTGTAATAAACCATGTATTTTTACAGCCAATATCTGCAGCCTTTTCATTCATCATATTGGCGAAACTCTCTGTAGAGCCTGCCACATGTTCTGCTATGGCAACTGCACTGTCATTGTGAGATTCCAGCATAAGGGAATACAGCAAGTCATTTAACCAGAAGCTTTCTCCCTGTGTCATGCCTAGTTTTACCTTCGGCATAGCCGCTGCATAACTGCTTGCCACCACAGGAACGTCAAAATTTCCGTATTCCAGAGCCAGAATACAGGTCATAATCTTCGTGGTACTTGCCATAGGCAGCACCAAATCCTCTTCTTTTCCATAAAGGATTCTTCCAGATTCCCCATCCATGAGCACAGCCGCTTTTGCATACAACGTATTTTCATCTAGCACATCTGCATCTGTATTTTCTTGTTGTTTGGCTGCATTTGCCTCCTGCTGTGCCATAATAGACTCGTCAAAGATTCCTGTAAAAATAAGCAAAAAAATAAGTGAAAAACAAAGATATGTTTTCTTCATATACCAATCCTTAAGGATATTTGTGATAAAAACATATGCTTTCTTTTTCACTTCTATGCACTGTGCTTCTGTGTTTGCTGCACTTTCTGATTTCCTGTTATTCTGTTTCTTCTGCTGCTTCTGCCTTTTCCTGTTCTTCGCTATCCTGCAGCTTAAGTGCCACTTCTGCAACCACTTCTTCCCGAATCTGGGACATATTCTCTTCTCCCACCTGAGGCAATTCTTCTGGAGAACGTAAACCAAATCTCCTTAAAAACTCCTCTGTGGTGCCAAATAAAATAGGACGTCCCGGTGCATCCAGCCGACCTACCTCACAGATTAGTTCATACTCCACTAATTTATTAACCGCATGATCGCTTTTTACACCACGCACTTTCTCAATCTCCAGCTTTGTCACCGGCTGCTTATAAGCAATAATAGATAAGGTTTCAAGCAAGGTTTCCGTCAGCACCTGTCGCTTGGGCTGGCTGGCTACACGAATGAGATACTCATATAACTCTGGCTTCGTAGACATCTGATATGCACCATTTAACTCTACCACACGCACGCCTCTGTCTTCTTTTTCGCAGGTTTCCATCAAACTGGCAATTACCTTCTTTGTTGTTTTGGTATCTGTCTGTAATGCCTTGGCAAGCTTCTCCAGTTCTACAGAATCTCCCATAGTAAACAAGATTGCTTCCAATGCACCTTCTAGTTTCTTAATATTTTTATCCTCTGCCACCTTTATGCTCCTTTATGCCGTTTCCCGGCTTTCGATTACAATATCATCAAATATATGCTCTTGTACAACGGAAATCTTTCCCGTTTTCATAAGCTCTAATACTGCTAAAAATGTAACAATCACTTCTACCTTACTTTGCTGCCGTTCCAAAAGCTGTTTAAAGCTAAAATGCTTTTCCCTTTTCGCGTATTTACGGATATAGGTAAGCTTATCCGGCAGACTTACTTCCTCTTTTTCAATTTTGCCAAAGCCGGCACGTACCTTGTCAATTTTATTCTCCTGACGTTTTAACACCTCTGCAAACACCTGCTGCATCCGTTCAATGCTTACGTCAGCAAGAAGCTTGTCTAAATCTACCGGTGGCTCGTACTTTGCCACCTCTGGCGGAATATCTGGTGCCTTATACATAGCCTTGCCTGCATACAACTGCTGATTTTTTAGTTCTGCTGCAATCTGCTTAAACATTCTATATTCAATTAACTGGGCAACCAGCTCATCTCTTGGATCAATATCATTTCCATCTTCGTCCACTTCTTTCGGCAGAAGCATTCGAGATTTAATATCTATTAAAGTTGCTGCCATAACCAAAAACTCACTGACAACATTTAAATCCTCATGTCCCATTTGGTTTACATAATCTAAATACTGGTCCGTAATTAGCGCAATGGGAATATCATAAATATCTACTTTATTCTTTTCAATTAAATGCAATAACAGATCTAATGGTCCTTCAAAGATCTCCAGTTTTACCGGAATCGCCATAGATACACCCTCCTATTCATTCCCTAATTGTAACGGACATGACTAAAAATTTCAATCTTTTTTTAATTCTACGAAAACAAGCTGCTGGGGATTAAACAGTCGCACAGGAATCGTGTGCGTTCCAATACCTGCCGAAACCACCATCCACTGCTTGTCCCCATTTTCCTTTGTTCCTATGAGATTCTTTCCACGCACATGCTTGGCAAACAGGCGGTACTGGGTGGAAATCAGCCCCCGGTTTCCCGGAAGTCCAACCAGCCCGCCATGATAATGACCACACAGGCTTAAATCTGCCCCCCAGCGGGCATAAGCAGATGCAAATGCCGGTGTATGTGCCAGAAGAAGCTGATAGCTTCCTGCTTTCCTTGTTCCGATCAATTTCTCCATGTCCTCTGCTGTAAGCTGCTTCGGATGGCGTTTATTGTAATAAGGTGCCGACAGATTCAATCCGGTAATCTGAAGCCCCGGCTCCTCGGGCCAGGAAATGCTTTGATTATTTAAAAAGCATATCCCCATCTCCTCAAGTTTCCTTTTATAATAAAAAATAGAATCTCCAAAATAATCCGGGCATTCTTCCATACGCCCTTCATGATTTCCCCACACATAGTAAATAGGAAATTCCTTACTAAGTTTCTCTAAAAGTGTCAAGGCAACCTTGCCTTCCTCCTGGGGTTTGCCAACAAGCATATCTCCACCAATGAGTATAGCCTCTGGCTCCAGCCTTCTAATTGCTTCAATCAACCGTTGGTTCTCTCTGCCAAAGCATGTGCTGTGCAAATCTGACAGGAACACAAAGCTGTGGTCCTTGCCTATATGGGATGCCTGTATTTTATATTGTACTATCTGAAAGTGCGTTACCTCCCAAAGGCTTACACATAATAAAATAAGAGCCAAAAGAAGGATTCCTAAAATCAGCCATTTCATCCTATTTTCTCCATTTTCTCTAATAGCTTATACTGTTATCTACCACGTTCCTAAAAAATATCGACCTATGTTTTCTTTCAAAAAATCTCCATAGCCCTTGGCTGCTACATCTGCTGTTGCAACAAGCTTCTCCTGCCCGAGAACGGTATCCCCCGCCTTATAAGTAATGGTTCCTACAACATCTCCTGCAAAAACCGGTGCCTGCACAGTATCATACTCAATGGCGCTGGTGACATCTGTTAAATCAGCTCCCTCTGTGCTTAAGTAAGAAAATGGTTGATACAATCTGGCTTCTACTGCCTCAGTCATACCACCTTCTACCGGAATCTCATACACCGCTTCTCCCAAATCCTGATACACATTACAATTGGCAAAACCATACTGAAACATGGTAATGGCTTCCGAAAAACGTGCTTTATTATCCGGTGCAGCCATAACAACTGCAATCAAATCCACGCCATCCTTAGATGCGGTTCCTGCCAGGCAGTATTTTGCCTTACTGGTAGAGCCAGTTTTTAAACCTGTGGCATAGCTATACTGTTTTAGCAGCTTGTTCGTATTCGTCAAACCGAATTCCTTCGTACCCTGTTTGGTTACATGGGTGATGTTCTCCATCCAAATGCCTGCATATGTAAAAATCTCAGGATAATTTACTGTTAGTTCCCGCGCCATAATTGCCACATCCTTAGCAGAAACATAGTGTTCATCTGAATCTGTCAACCCACAGCAATCTACAAAATGGGTTTGCTCCATGCCCAGCTCCTTAGCCCGTTCATTCATTTTCGCCACAAATTCCGTTTCACTGCCGCAAATGTATTCGGCCATAGCCACACTGGCATCATTGCCACTGGCTACAATAATACACTTAATCAGTGTCTCCACCGTCTGCTCCTCCCCTTCTTCTAAGAACACCTGGGAGCCTCCCATGCTTTTGGCATAGGCACTGGTTGTAACAACATCATCTAAGTGGATTTTCCCATCAGCAATGGCATCAAAGATTAACAGTAAAGTCATAATCTTTGTAATACTTGCCGGGGACAGAGCTGTATCACTGTTTTTCTCATAAAGAATCTGTCCTGTGGACGCCTCCATTAAAACAGCCGCCTCACAGGACAGATTCAAATCCGGGTTTGCAGCCGTTTCTAAAGATATTCCATCCCCATAAGGTACAGTCCCCATAATTACCGCCAGCAAACATGCAATCCATTGTTTCATTCATTCACCTGAAACTCTTTTTGTTACTATATGCGGTATGTTAAAATTCTATTCACCATAGTATAAACATTCCTTAGCGGAGCTTAGTATGCTATCCGCTCCGTATGCCTGATTGACAACAAAAGAATCTAACACTTCCAGTTCCGGATAATAAATGCGTAGTGTATTCTCATCAATAAACTCGGTATCCCCATAGTATTCTTCGTTAATGAAAATTTTACTATACTGGGTGAAATTCTCTCCATACACATACACGTAGCCTTCCTCTCCTGGCGTGGTGTCCTTTACAACCCGGTTTACCTTAATGGTCTTAATACCCAGCTGCATATCTGTCTTCACATAAGGATTGATGCCATTATATACGATTTTATCTCCGTATAAAATATCATATTCCAGATTTTTCAAGCCCTCCAGATATTCCTTGGAATCCTGGTCTGTTTCAACCTTATCTGCATACTCCTGATGATATCTATTAATCACACCGGAATTCATATTTAATCCAGCCAGAATATAAGACTGCAGCTCATAGGCTTCTAAATCCTTGCTTTCATACTCCATACCAAAATTATTCCAGATTAAATAAGGAGTCTGGTAAATGGTATTATCCCCATCTAGCATATCGTCTGTCAAGCTAAAGCTTGGTAAATGATCTCCATAGAATACAATGATCGTGTCCTCTCCCCGTTCTTCAATGGTAGTAATCAAATCATGGACAAACTGATCCATTTCTGAAATCTGCTGGGAATAATAAGCCATAGCATTTAACTGACTCTGGGTTCTGCTGTCAGAAGTAATGGTAAAATCTGTAGGATATTCCCCTGTATCCGGATAAACACCATGTCCCTGAACAGAAATGGTATACACAAAATCTTGTCCCTCTGTTTCATCTAAAGCAAGCATAATTTGCTCTGTCAGAATCGAATCCTTCGCCCAATTCTTCGCTGTACGCAGTTCACTAGGCACATTCATAAATTCTATGGTGGTAAAGTCATCAAAGCCCAAATTAGGAAATGCTGTCTTGCGGCTATAGAAGCCTGCCGTATTATTATGAATGGCATGGGTTCCATAACCATATTCCTTTAAGTTATAAGCAAAGCTTTCACAGGTGGACTCCTGTAAAATTGTCTTATATGGATATTCACCGGCACCAAAATCTGCCAGATTCATACCTGTCAATACAACAAATTCTGAATTTGCCGTACCTGCGCCTACCGAAGGCATAGTTAACAGTCCCCCTGCAAACTGGGACTGATATTCCCGAAACCAAGGAATGGGATCTTCATTAAAAGTCAAATCCGAAACAGTTGTAATATCAAAGAAGGATTCCAACTGCACAACAATAATATTAGGTGTGGCAGATGCTACCTGTAATTCCACATCACTTTCCGACTGTTCCGTTTCCGTACTATCTTCCTTGCCTGTAATCTTGTTAATACTTTCTGCAGAATATTCCGCAGGCTTAGAAACCCCTCCATCTAATAGATTTACTGTAAAGCTGGATATAAAGCCATACTTATAGTAGTCTTTACGCAGGTCATTTGTGTAGGTTGCAGAGCTTCTAATATGAACATTCACCCCTACCGCTGCTACTGCAATCAGAGCAAATATAATCCCACTGCGCAAATAATGCATGCGGCCCTCCCATTTGGGAAGCTTAACAAAAATAAATCCAATAAAAGCAACCGCACCAATAATAACCGCAATAATCAATCCAATGGTGACTACATTTAGATACTGTCCTGCAACTGACAGTCCTTCTTTCACATTCGCTAAATCTCCCGGATTAAAAGCAAAATTACGACTATTTAACAATACGACGTCACCAATTCCTAATATCATCCAGAACACTGAGATGATACCACAAACAAAAACTCTTCTTCTTGTAAACAAAGATACCGCTAAGGTCAATTCCACAATTAGGACATTACTTAAAAATCGATAGGGATGTCCCCCTATGAATGTAAATCCGCCCCAGAATTCATCACACATTCGTGTCGCCAGCTCTATAGCAAATACAAGTGCCACAGGCAAAACCACATACAAAAGGAAGTTTTGTTTTCCCTCCCATGCTTTCCACTTCTTAACCATAACTAACCTCGCAATTATATTCAAAAATAAGGATTGACGAATGGAATATTCGCCAATCCTTACTCTAAGTCATTTTAAAAATATTGTCAACCTTTATCACAAAAAGTTCAAATCAACTTCTAGTTATACAGGTCTGCTAGCTTTGTTAAGTACTCATACTTAGCCTTAGCATCTGCTTCTGCCTTAGCAAACAGCTTCTTTGCACGTTCTGGGTTCTGACGAGCCAATGCACTGTAACGTACTTCACCGCCAATGAATTCCTGATAATCTGTCGTTGGTGCCTTGCTGTCCATTGTAAATGGATTAGCGCCTTCTTCCTTCTTACGAGGATCATAGCGGAAGCAATGCCAGTAACCAGATGTAACGGCCTTCTTCTCTTCTGTCTGTGCGCCCTTCATGCCGCCCTTAATACCATGGTTGATACATGGAGCGTAAGCGATGATAATAGAAGGTCCATTGTAGCTTTCAGCTTCTGTAAATGCCTTAATACACTGGTTGTAATCTGCACCCATAGCAATCTGTGCTACATATACATAACCATAGCTCATAGCAATCTGTGCTAAGTCCTTCTTCTTAACGTCCTTACCACCTGCTGCAAACTGTGCTGTTGCACCAGTAGGAGTTGCCTTAGAGGACTGACCACCTGTGTTGGAGTAAACCTCTGTATCGAATACTAAGATATTAACATCCTGTCCACTAGCGATTACATGATCTAAGCCGCCGAATCCAATATCGTAAGCCCAACCGTCACCACCTAAGATCCACTGGGACTTCTTAGATAAGAATTGCTTGTCCTTTAAGATTGCCTTGGCAGCATCACATCCACATGCTTCTAATGCTGCTACTAACTTATCTGTAGCCACACCATTTGTTGCACCTACTTCATAAGTATCTAAATATTCTGCTGCAGCTGCCTTAACCTCTGCATTATCTGTATCTGCTGCTAATGCTTCAATCTTCTTCTTTAATCCGCCACGAATTGCATTCTGTGCCAGCTTCATACCTAAACCAAATTCAGCATTATCTTCAAACAAGGAGTTAGACCATGCAGGTCCCTTGCCTTCTGGTGTTACTGTGTATGGTGTAGATGGTGAGGAGTTACCCCAAATAGATGAACATCCTGTTGCATTGGCAATGTACATACGATCACCAAATAACTGAGTAACTAATTTAGCATATGGTGTTTCACCACATCCTGCACAAGCACCAGAGAACTCAAGTAATGGCTGCTTGAACTGGCTGCCCTTAACGGTAGTCTCTTTGAACTTCTCAGCAACTTCCGGTTTCTTCGGCAACTTCTGACCATAATCAAATGATGCCTGCTCATTTAACTGTGACTCTAAGCCTGCCATAACAAGAGCCTTCTCACCCTTCTTACCTGGGCAGACATTTGCACAAGAGCCACATCCTGTACACATTAAACTGTTCGATAAGATTTTCATATTC
>CAZLTS010000012.1:0-4896 GCA_964562495.1 uncultured Lachnospiraceae bacterium
CCTTAATATATTCCCCGTTCATCCACTTTAACTTATTAATATCAAAAACAGAAGGGGATTTATTGACTCTGTGGTAATCAAACTCTTTAATTAATTCCTCCAGAGAGAAAATCTCTCTGTCATCCTCTGGACTCCAGCCAAGCAGCGCAATAAAGTTCACAACTGCTTCCGGCAAGAAGCCCTGCTCCATTAAATCTTCAAAAGAAGAATGGCCACTACGCTTGGATAATTTCTTGTGATTCTCATCTGTGATTAATGGCAGATGCACATAAACCGGCACCTCCCAGCCAAAAGCATCATACAAACGCTGATACTTAGGGGAAGAAGAAATATACTCATTTCCTCGTACTACATGGGTAATTCCCATCAAGTGATCGTCAATTACATTGGCAAAATTATAAGTAGGGAAGCCGTCGGATTTAATTAAAATCATATCGTCAAGCTCTGCATTCTCCACTGTAATATCTCCATAAATATCGTCATGGAATGTAGTAGTTCCTTCCTTGGGGTTATTCTGACGAATTACATAAGGTACACCGGCAGCAAGCTTCGCTTCTACCTCTTCCTTAGATAACTGCAGACAGTGCTTATCGTAAATCATAATTTCCTTATCACCAATTGTCTGCTTTAGGGACTCCAAACGTTCCTTATCACAGAAGCAATAATAAGCCTCTCCCTTAGCAACTAATTCTTTGGCATATTCCAGATACAGCCCACTCTTCTGACGCTCGCTCTGTACATAAGGGCCACAGCCACCGTCCTTATCCGGACCTTCGTCATGCGCCAGTCCGGCCAGCTCCATGGTACGGTAAATAATATCCAGTGCGCCTTCCACGAAACGCTCCTGATCAGTATCTTCAATACGCAGAATAAAATCTCCACCCTCATGCTTGGCAATCAGGAATTCGTATAGTGCTGTTCTTAAATTACCTACGTGCATCTTACCGGTAGGGCTTGGTGCATATCTTGTTCTGATTTTCATAATGTGTACTCCTAACTAAATATCTTCTTTTTATAGACTTTACCACTTGTGTATAACAGCACGCCGCTTACCACTACCAGAATGATACAGGGCAGCACGGTTTCTAACAATGTTACGTTACCAAGCAGTACGTCTGATGGCAGCAGATAGGCTGCCGTAAAGGGAATGTATCTTAAAACTGTCAATAATCCATCACTAAATCCCATTAACGGACCCATGTAGGAAAGCATAAAGGAAATCAATACAGGGATTACATAGATACCTGTCAGATTAGACAGTTCTTCCGCTTTTCCAACAAATGCAGTTACCTGCCCCATAAATATACAATAAAATGCGAATCCTAGCAATAGGATAATCACAGCAAATACAATACTTTCTACAGAAAATGCATTTCCTACGCTGCTATCACGAATTAATTTCATGATTTCCACAAGAGAATTACTGTAATCGGGATTGATTTCTTTGGCAATCCAATCACCAAGCATGAAACCGCACACTCCACCTACGATCCATGTAACGAACTGAAGAACAGCTACTGCAATCATTGCCGTAATCTTACCAATCAGCACTGCATAGGGTTGTAAAGAAGTAAGAATTAACTCCATGAGTTTAGATGCCTTTTCTGCAATAATGATTTTACCAATGCTTTGTCCATAAGTAATTAGCAGAAAATACAGTACAAAGCTAATCAACATAGGAGCCAGAACCTCCATTAGAAGCTGTCCTAGAGATTTCCCTTCTTCCTCTGTAGACTGTGTCTGGGTTTCAACGGAGTAGCTTAACAGCTGTGCCTGCTCCTCTGTGGCACCTGCCTCCACTGCCATACGCATCTGAAACAAACTGCCAATCGTTTCTCCAATCAGTTGTTTACTATCATCGGAAACATCACTGTTTTCTCCTGCTTCAATGGCGATCTCTAGCTTCTGGTCATCATTCACACAAACTGTCACAGCCAAGGCATCAGATTCCATATCCGAAATCGTAGAAACCTCTTCAATTACAATATCTCCTGCTATGTCCGCTAAAGAAGCATAATCCATATCCTGGTACTGGGTTTCATTGATAATATACACCGTTTGCAGTGTATCGTCCCATACCGTAGCTTCGTCTTCATCACTGCTTGCAGCCATTATCACATTCACACAACATAACACCAAAAATACTACAACTGCTACGCCAATCGTTACGCCGGCAAAGCCCTTTTGTCTTATCCCATTATGAAAGGTAAATCCAAATACCTTAGTCCAGTTACGCATGAATGTCACCCCCTTTTTCGCCTTGCTTTGTTTTCTGTTCCTTTGCAATCCCAAGAAGCTGTTTCCACTTCATAGGACTTCCTTTGTAATATAACAAAGCACCATATACGGCTGCTGCAAAACGAAGAGCAATATAAATGGCCAATATCAGAAGTAAAATTGCTCCAATTATAATCCAGGCTGACACTTCTCCACGTAAAGCATAGGTAGGTGTGGTAAATAATGTAGTAAATGGGCACAGCATAATAATCTTCATAGCTATGGAGTCTGTTTTCACGATCTGTCCTGCAAACAAACCTACATAGGCACACAATATTAAGACAACAGAGTACAGTTTAATGCCCTCTGCTAACTCCTCTACTCTGCTAACGGTAGCTCCTGCTATCGCTGCAAACACGCTAAAGAAAATAAGTCCTGCCACAATTAACACAGCAACCAGTAAAATAATCCCCAGATTCCTTCCTGCAATACCCGGCAAATACCGCTGCACTACAGTTTTTACTGCCTCCGGCATATGAAATCCTACAAAGCTCCCTGACTTCATATTATAGTACACAACACCGCTGCCTAGGAAGCAAATCACCATGGCAAGCACCTGCCCTACAATATACGATAGCATGGCAAGAATTTTACCCATGACGATAGCCATAGGTTTAATTGAAGTCATCAGTAAGTCAATCACCTTAGAGGACTTCTCTGTAACCACTGCTGCCGCAATGACCTCTCCACCAAAGGCCAGAATCATAATAATCACAAGAATTAACGCTGTAGACACTGAATATTCCTGTTCATCAAATTCTTCCTCGTCACTAACATAGGTAATATCCACAGGCTCGTTTACTGCTTGCAACACTTCTTCAGACAATCCATTAGCATACACCAGATACTGTTTCCAGTTATCCTCCAGATATGCTGTAATATCCTCTGCAGCTTCCTCTGTGGCATCTAAGGCTTCCTCATAGGTTACTGTAATATTGAAAACACCCTGAGCTTCCTCCACCTGTATCACTGCCTGTGCATCTGTATCTGTTTCCAGGATTTCTACATCTTGAAAATAAGCGGTATTTTCCATCCATTCCTCAAGAGATTTCGTCATGGCTGCATCTTCTTTTCCCTCTGTCTCCATGTGTACGGCAATCTGCGAAACGGCACACTTGGCATCAGCGGATTCCCTATCATCTGAAGAAAATTCCGCAATCAAAATGGGGGCTGCAATAGCAACAATACAAAAAATTGCTGTCATAACCTTTACAACCTTACTCTTCATCTGCTGCCTTAATGTAAAAGCATATACCTTTTTCCACCCATTAAAATCCTGCTTATTCATTGGCAGCACCTACCTTTTCCACGAAGATTTCATGTAAAGAAGGTTCTCGCAATTCATATTTTACAATGGGTACATTTTCCTGTACCAAATGCTTTAGGAAGGAAAATGCCTGCTCCTCCCCACACACCTTCAGATGATAACCATCTGGCGTATGCTCTTTCACGATAAGTTTCTGACTTTCAATATATGTATCTATGGGCTTATCTGCTTTTACAAACAGATTGACGCGCCCATAGCTTTTTTTAATATCGTTAAGATTGCCCTGTACTACTGCCTTGCCCTGATTTAATATGGTAATGTCAGAACAAAATTCCTCAATCATAGGCATCTGGTGGCTGGACATAATAATATACTTCTCTTGTTCGATACACTCATGGATAATGCCGCGAAACAGGTCTGCATTTACAGGGTCTAAGCCGCTTAATGGTTCATCTAACACAATAAACTCCGGGTCAGAAATCAATGCTGCCATAAGCTGAATCTTTTGCTGATTTCCTTTAGACAGCTCCTCTGCTTTTCTAGAGGGAATGGTTCCTTTTTTACTGTTCTTCCCCTTCTTCACTGTAGTGGCAGGATACAGATATTCCTCTACCTGCAGTCGTTTTGCCCAGTACGCAATCTGCTCCTTTGCCTTACTTTCCGACATATTCTTAAGCTTGGCAAAATAAATAAGCTGATCCATCAATGTGTATTTTGGATACAGTCCTCTCTCTTCTGCCAGATAACCTACATTTACTTCCATAGGGTCTAATCGTTTTCCATTCCAAAGGACCGTTCCCCCATCTGCCGCCAACATTCCCAGTATAATGCGGATGGTGGTGGTTTTACCTGCACCATTGCGTCCAAGCAGCGCATATACGCCTGGTTTCTCCATGGCAAAGGACAGGTGATCTACGACTGTGTTTTCCCCATATTTTTTTACTAAATTATTAACTTGTAAACCCATTTCCCAATTTCCTTCCCTAGTACATTCATGTTCGTATGCAGCTATGTTTTTCACACCCGCCTATCGAAATTCACACGTACTAGTAGGATAACACGTCTCCCGGTTTCTGTCAATTATGGTATACCGCCTCTCCCACCTTCAACCTGTTATACATTCAAGTTCTGCCTTTTCGTGCTAATTCTATGGTTTAATTCCTGCCTTTTCGTGCTAAATTAAGTATTTTAAATCTGCCTTTTCGTGCTAATTCATATGTTTTAATCTTGCCTTTTCGTGCAATCAGTATTATACTACAGGTACATGAAAAAACTCCGAAGCCCACGCTTCGGAGTTTTCATTATAATTTTCGTAAATAATAAGTAATCTGGTTCAAGCTGTTCTTAAATTC
>CAZLTS010000012.1:4996-12107 GCA_964562495.1 uncultured Lachnospiraceae bacterium
TTCATTATAATTTTCGTAAATAATAAGTAATCTGGTTCAAGCTGTTCTTAAATTCCACATCTGAAGAATTCTCAAACACAACCAAATCCTTAATCCCCTTTGGCTTATTGTAATCCCGCGTCGCCACATATTCGTCCCAATGCTCCAGCTTCCATCCATCACGGTCTGAGGCGCGGTCAATCATACGTTGGTGACATACTTCAATATCCGTATGCACCCATACAACAACTAACTTCGTACTGCGCTTCGCCAGCTCGCTACGAAGATTGTCCATGTATTCTTTATTTTTAACCTCCCGCGTAAATGGTGCATTAATAAAAACAGTATCATTATACTCTAATGCTTCGTATGCCACCTCCATAATGGCATCATACTCTGCATTCCGCACCCATTCTTCAAAGAAATCCGAGCTTCGGTTAATCTCCTCATTCGCCGCTTTGAAAATCTGCTTGGACAATACTATTAACGAATCCTTATCCAAATACACACAATTGGTCATTGCTTTGGCCAGCTGCTTCGTTACATAAGTCTTACCACACGCTGGTGGTGATGTTACCAATATCAGCTTTTTCATCCTTCTCACGCCTTTCGTCTGTTGGCAATTGTCCTGTTCATTATTATAACACACTCTGTTTTTTTGTGTCAATTTTTAATGTAGCTGTTTTACTCTTTTTCTTCCCCCGACTGTTGTGCTAAACGACAAGCCAAAATCGCATCCTCTATGGTTTCTGCTGCTGCTAAAAAACCACTGTTATGGCAAAACCGAAGTGTGGGTACACCACTTGCCGCTTTTAATTCGTCCCCCTCTTTTCCACGCCACGCTGCCGGAAACGGACATTTTAAAGGCTTCGGTCCATCCGTCACCACGTCGTCCATCTCCACTGCCTGAGCACAGTAACCTCCGCGCTTAGAGTGATAAATAACAAAGTCAATCTCTGTATGCTTTACCAGTTCTTTCCATGGGGCATGGTGGGTTAATATGGCAACTCCGTCCTTTTGCTTATCCAAATCCGGTTGAATCACTGTTTCTGCCTTCTTCACACTGTCAATGTGGGCAAACTTCCGCCGCAAAACTGTTTCTGCTAAATCTACAGCTTCAAAAAAAGCCTCGTCCACCTGCTTGGATTCATTCCAGTTCGGATAGTATAAACCAATCAAATCTGCCACATCATTTCGGCTGCCTGTGTTATCTGACAAATCCAAAGACTGGATAAAATTTTCATCTAACCGCTTCGCTTCCTCTTCTCCTACAATGGAGGCCCCAAACTCCTTCCAAAGCAGCCCAAAAGCTGCATAAGGAACTCCATTTTCCCTAACCGGAGCTCCCTTCTGATGATGGTCAAACCTGCCCCCACCAATATCAAAAATGATTCCGTCAAACGCCTCTGGCACACTTGACTCCCGGACAATTTGAATGTCAGGATTTAAATAGCGCAGCAGTGCCGCACTAAATACATCATCTGCATGGAACTTCCCGCTATGGGTAAGTCCCTTCATTGGAATATCCATGTTCTGTTTTTCTCTCCCATTTCAACAATTCTATTTTAAGTAGTGTACCACAACACTGCCCTGTTTACAAGACTTCTAGCAGCAGCGGCACATATTACATAACAGATTCAGCATGATCAAGTTGCAGCACCAGTCACCACCCATACCCGTGCTTCTACCATAACCGGTTCCACGCTGTTCATACCAGGTGCCTCCATTTTGAATCTGCTGCCAGGTGCTTTGATACTCTATATTTCCCGGTTCCATATCCACAGCCTGCTTAATATAATCCATTCCCTGAATATTGTTACCCTTGCCGTAATTGGCAACACCGCTTAAAAAATACCATTCTGCATTATGCACGCTAACAGAAGCAAGAACATTTAATGCCTCATCATAATGGCGGGCATTAATATAATTTCTGGCTGCCTGCATATGCATAGACTGCGAATCACTGTTTGTATTTGTCTGCTGATAGCTGTAATAGCCTCCCCCATTTTCCCGCATCTTCATAATCTGATCGTAGGCCTGCTGTACCTGCTTAAATTTCTCTTCTGCAGCCTCCTTATTGGGATTATTAATGTTGGCATCTGGATGATACTTCCGGCTTAATTGTCGGTATGCTTTTTTTACTTCATCATCTGATGCGCTAGGAGAAACGCCCAGCACTTCATAAGGGTCATACATCATGTTTTTCACCATTTACCGCCTTAGCAGCACTTTCATTCCTTTTTTCTTTCACTGCCGTATACTTAGTCCAGATTCCGGCATATATGATATTTCTTAATATTTCTCCATGTTCTAAAATAGGCAGCCACTCAAATTCCCGGGCTGTTCGTTCACCCATGCTGTTTAAGATTGTAAATACCCGCTGTTCAAAATCCTGTTGTTTTTCATAGAAACGCCATGGGTTGTAATTATGCTTTTTCTTATCTTGTTCTAAATCGTCATAGGCATCCATAAGATAAATGAACTTTCCTAAATAAAATGCTAAATCGCTTAAATGACTTTGCCACGGGTCCTTCTTAAATACAAACAATGCCTGTAACATAGTTCCTGTATAGCCTGCTGCCCGGTCAAGACTTCTATCATTTTCCTGCTCACAAGCTGCAATTTGCTTCATATATAACTCCACTGCCGCTGCCTGTCTGGGGTACTGATTTGCCACCTGATTATAAGCCTTTTTTAAGGCAGTGGACATGGCCAGACCTACGGCACTATGCTCGTCCTGCCAGTTATCCCGCATACTATGGTAAGATAGAAGAATACTCATATCTGCAGCATAATTCGTCATTTTATTCATTCGGACAGTCTGCTTTTTGAAAGGATGAACTGGACAATGCACCTTGTTTTGGCGAAATGGTTCTTCATAAAGTGCCGACAGTAAAAGTGTCATAAAGGTCATATCGTAAGTGAGTGTCAAAGACGCCGTAATGCCATGACGTTTTCTCAGTGCCTGACACAGCCCACAATAACAGGAACGGTAAAAATCGTAATCCTTTACCTTGAGTTCATCCTTATAGATGGTAACATAACCAAACATACTTACCCACCGCCTTTCCAAACTTTACGCTAGCTGTTTTTAATAAAGGTATGCTTGCACTTAGGACAAGTAACCTGAATTCTCCCCTTGCCTTTAGGAATCCGAATCTTCTGCCCACAGGATGGGCAGGTGTAAATATGATGAGTTTTTCGCTGTTTTGCATACCATACATTCTTGCGAAATACCCCTGTTACTTTCGCCTTAAGCTTCAGATACTTCTGATTTTCCTGATAACGCTTTGGAATATTCTTAGAAAACATACGGAAGTAACAGTAGATTAACACTGCCACGCCTAACAGGTCAAGTAAGGCCCATCTTGTAAACGCTGATAACACAATGAGAACAATGGATACTCCCAGCAAAAAACGGTTTAGGTTATCCGCGCCATAACGTCCCATCATAAAACGCATAAATTTGTCTCGCATAAGCATTCTCCTTATAACAATTGTTCCATTTGATTTAACAAATCTTCAAATACATCTAATGCCGCTTCAATTGGCTGTGGAGATGACATATCCACTCCCGCCAGCTTTAACAGAGAAATGGGGTCTGTACTGCTGCCCCCTGTTAAAAACTTCATATAATCTGCTACAGCTTCCTCTCCTCGTTCTAGTATTCCCTTAGATAAGGCAATGGCTGCGGAGAAGCCGGTTGCATACTGATATACATAAAATGGATTATAGAAATGTGGAATTCTCGCCCATTCCATAGCAATCTCTGAATCCACCACCATATCCTTGCCGAAGTAGGTTTTATTTAATTCATAATATTGATTGCATAATAATTCTGCTGTCAGTGCTTCTCCTTCCCCTACCAGCTTATGCACATCCCGTTCAAACTCTGCAAACATAGTCTGGCGATACAGCGTGCCCTTAAACTGGTCCAGAAAATGATTAATCAGGTATGCCTTTTCCTTAGTTGATTTTGCCTGTTTTATCATATGATGAATCAACAGGGATTCATTACAGGTAGATGCCACTTCTGCTACGAAGATGCGATAACCTGCGTATGGATAAGGCTGGGTGGAGTCTGAATAATAAGAATGCAGGGCGTGACCCATTTCATGTGCCAGCGTAAAAATGTTATCCAGATTCTCCTGATAATTTAACAGCACATACGGGTGGGTGCCGTATGCACCCCAGGAATAAGCACCACTGCGCTTTCCCTCATTTTCATAAATATCGATCCAGCGGTTCTGAAAGCCTTCCTCCAGCACCTTTAAATATGCTTCTCCCATGGGAGCCAGACCTTCCTTTACGATTTCCTTCGCCTGTGAAAATGGAACACCGATTTTTACATCTGTTACCATAGGCGTATACAAATCGTACATATGCAGTTTATCTACCCCCAGTGCTTTCTTACGAAGTGACACATAACGGTGCATTAAAGGCATCCGCTTATGCACCACATCAATCAAATTATCATAGACACTCTCCGGTATTTCACTGGCATCTAATGCCATAGCCCTGGAAGATGAATAGCCACGCACCTTAGCATAGAAATCTGCCTGTTTTACATTGGCATAAAAGGTTGCTGCCAATGTATTTTTAAAGGCCGAATAACTTTTATACAAAGAAGTGAAGGCGCCCTTGCGCACTGCAGGGTCCGGACTTTCTAAGAATTTCACGTAATTTCCATGCGTCAACTCCTGAGGATTTCCCTGCTCATCTAAAACCTTGTCAAAGCGAATATCCGCATTATTAAACATGGCAAATACATCACTTGCCGCACTGCTGACGTTCTGGCTCATAGCAAGAATCTGTTCTGTCTTACCATCCAGATAATGTGCCTTCTGCCGATATAACTGCGCTAAAGAACGCTTGTATAACTGCAGCTCTTTATTTTCCTCTAAGAAATGTTCCAACGTCTCCTTGGGAATCTCCAAAATCTCCGGCTGGGCAAATGCTGTGGCACTGGACAGTTTGACCTCCAAATCTGCCGCCTTAGCTGACAGTGCCTGATAGGTACTGTTTCCCAGATTCTCATGAAGCCGCTGATTGGCATATACATACACCCGTTCAAACAACTGATTCACCTGATCTGTCAGCTGCAGATAGCCAAGCAGGCTTTCTGCTGATTCTCCTAACTTACCTTCGTAAGCCTGAAGGGATGCAAGCAGTTTTTCTATCTGTGCATACTCTGCTTCCCATTCCTGATTACTTGCATATAAATCTTCTATTGCCCATGTATCTTCTGTTCTGATTTCTTCTCTCTTTCTTGCCATAGTTACCTCCACTAAACCACTTGTATTGTTTTTAAAATAAATAAAATGGCAGTCACAGAAAATGCCGAAAGCAGTGTGGTAAGCACTACGATACTAGATGTGATAACTTCGTCATTCCCCATATTTTTCGCCATTATGTAACAGCTGGGTGTGGCGGGTGCACCTAACATAATTACCAGTGCAATTAATTTACTGCCAGTAAATCCCAGTGCAACCGCAACGGGTAAAAACACTGCAGGCTGAATCACTAATTTAATCATAGCAGCTACAGCCGCAGGCTTTAATTTCTGTAAAGCTTTTCTTCCCTCAAATGCCGCACCAATTTCAATTAATGCAAGGGGTGTTGCCATTTTTGCCAGCATACCAATGGTACTGTCCACTATCGTTGGAAAATGAATTCCACTTAATGCAATTAAAAATCCGACTATAATACTTAATATAATGGGGTTGGTCGCAATTCCCTTTACCGCCTTCTTTACTGCCTTTCCATTCTTATCCTCAGATTCAAAGGTAAGGACTAAAACTGAGTAAATGTTATACAGGGGCACAGAGCCAATAATCATCAGTGGAATCATTCCAATGTTGCCATAAATATTTAGCATCAAGGCTGAGCCAAGCACTGCTGCACTGCCTCGAAAGGAGGCCTGAACAAATGCCCCGCGAATAGAATCGTCCTTCACAAAAATCTTAGAAAGTCCCCAGATGCCCCAGAAACAGACGCTGGTAGCAATGGCGCAAAACAACACATATTCTAAATCAAATACCTCTTTAAAATCCATGGCAGAGATTTCCTGCACAAGAAGTGCAGGTAAGGTCACCTTGAAATTTAATTTGTCTACACCGGTTTGAAAGTCTCCCTTCAACCAGCCCATGCGTTTTAATATATATCCAACTACGATTACCAGAAAAACAGGTACTGTAGCGTTTAAGCTATATTGTAAATTACTGAGCATGCACCACTATCTCCTTTAATTTGGCATTAAACTGCCTATTTTTTAACATGGCAATTTCATATGCGTAAGGCGGATAGGTTTTCTTCTTATCTTCCGGGCTAGGAATATAAGGTGTCTCCAATATCTTCGGTACACAAGCAAAATCTGGATGATATGCTACATAAGCCAAGGCGTCAAATCCAATATATCCGAATCCAATATTTTCATGGCGGTCCTTTCCTGCTCCTAAAGGATTCTTACTGTCATTTAAATGGATTACCGCAATCTGCTCCTTGCCAATAATCTTATCAAACCGGGCAATCACTTCGTCAAAATCCGCAATGGCACTTCCGCTGTCATTTACATGACAAGTATCAAAACATACACGAAGCTTGTCATTATAATGCACGCCATCATAGATACGTGCCAATTCCTCAAAGCTGCGACCGATTTCACTGCCCTTTCCCGCCATGGTTTCCAGGGCAATATTTACCTTGGTATCTGCAGTCAATACTTCATTGATGCCCTTGATAATCTGGGCACAACCTGCATCTACACCCTCACCTACATGAGAACCGGGATGCAGCACTAACGTAGTGCTTCCCATAGCCTGGGTACGTTTCAGTTCTAAGTCTAGAAATTCTACGGCAATCTGAAAGGTCTCCGGCTTAACCGTATTTCCCAGATTAATAATATAAGGAGCATGTACTACAAACTGGCTGATTCCTGCTTCCTTCATCAGTGCATGGGCTTCAGGAATCCGCAGCTCCTCCAGTGCCTTTCGTCTTGTATTCTGTGGTGCACCTGTGTACACCATAAATGTATTTGCTCCATAGGATATGGCTTCTTTTACAGAGCCTAAAAACATCTCTTTCCCACTCATACCTACGTGGGAACCCAGTAATAACTCTTCCATTTATTCCT
>CAZLTS010000013.1:0-11636 GCA_964562495.1 uncultured Lachnospiraceae bacterium
CATTATTTCTTCTATGGGTGCCGGTAATAAAATGGATCCCACCGCATTTGAGGTGGCAGACATTTACAAAACTTCTGTCTGTCCCCTTGCCAAAGTCATGCGGCGGGAACTGAAAAAAAGAGGTGTGAAAAAGTTAAAGGTCGTTTATTCAAAGGAACCTGCCATGACACCAATTGACGATATGGCAATCAGTTGCCGGACACACTGCATCTGCCCTCCGGGTACTGCTCGTAAGTGTACCCAGAGACGTCAGGTTCCGGGCAGTAACGCCTTCGTTCCTTCCGTTGTTGGTCTGATTATTGCAGGAGAGGTCATAAAAGACCTAATCTGTTAATTTTCATCCATAGTCTGTTGTGCCACCAAATGCTCTGCGCCATATTTTTTACGCAATGCCGGCTTCTCGATTTTGCCGGTAGCATTTCTTGGCACTTCAGCAAATATAATCTTCTTAGGGCGCTTGTAACGAGGTAACTCCTTACAAAATTCCTCAATTTCCTCTTCTGTACATTCCATGCCATCTTTAATGGAAATAATAGCGCCGGTAATTTCTCCCAGTCTGTGGTCCGGTAACCCGATAACAGCCACATCCTTTATCTTCTCATAGGCAGCCAGAAAATTCTCAATCTGTACCGGATATATATTTTCACCGCCACTAACGATAACATCCTTCTTACGATCAACTAAAAAATAAAATCCATCCTCATCCTGCATAGCCATATCTCCTGTACGAAGCCAGCCATCCTTAAGTGTCTGCGCAGTTGCCTCAGGATCATTGTAGTAGCAGGTCATAACACCCGGGCCCTTTACACACAGTTCACCCACTTCTCCCTGCTTTACTTCTTTAAATTCATTATCTACAATCTTACATTCCCATCGATAGCCAGGTATGCCGATGGCACCCACCTTATGTATATTTTCAATGCCTAAATGAACACAACCCGGTCCTGTAGATTCTGACAAACCGTAATTCGTATCATACAAATGATGCGGAAAATAGGTTTTCCACCGTTTAATCAATGAAGGTGGAACTGGCTGTGCTCCAATGTGCATCAAGCGCCATTGATCCAGCTTATAATCTGACAGCTTTACCTTGCCACTGTCTAACGCATCTAGTATATCCTGTGCCCATGGCACTAACAGCCACACAATGGTACAATGCTCCTTAGATACTGCATCTAATATAATCTCTGGTGTGGTTCCTGTTAGTAAGACCGCTTTACTGCCTGCACACAAGCTTCCCATCCAGTGAAACTTAGCCCCGGTATGATACAAAGGCGGAATACACAGGAAGGTATCCTCCCGGCTTGTCTTATGATGCTTTTGCTCCATCTGTGCAGCCTGCATCAGGCTCTCATGATTATGTAAAATAGCCTTTGGAAAACCGGTTGTTCCTGATGAAAAATAAATCGCCGCATCATCCTCTTCCTCTAACCGGATTAGTGGTGGCTTGCTGGAACAATCTGCTACCAGCTCCCGGTAACTCTCTGCAAAGGTAGGACAGCCATCACCCACATAAATCAATAACCGTCCTTTACTTAATGACTCCTCTATTGCTTCAATTCTTCCAATAAAAGCAGAGCCAAAAAACAATACCTGTACCTCTGCCAAATCCGCACAATACGCTATCTCCTTCGAATCAAAGCGGAAATTAAACGGCACAGCTATGGCACCAGTCTTTAAAATGCCAAAATAAATAGGCAGCCATTCCAGACAATTAAACATTAATATGGCAACCCGGTCTCCCTTTTGTACTCCTCTGGCAAGCAGCATATTCGCCACGCGATTTGCCTTCTCATCAAATACACTCCATGTAATCTCCCTGCGGTAAGGTGTAGAAGAAATCCGCTGTACCAGGTCATACTCCTTCCACGTTGTCTTTCTCCGATCCTCCACCATAGGATTTAACTCCACTAAGGCAACCTCTTCCCCGTATAATTTATGATTACGCTCTAATAAATCTGTAACAGGCATACTTTCACCAATTCCTTTCTATTTCACCAATTACTTTATCACTTTTATTCTTTGATTTCCTAAAGTATTCGCTAAGTAAACCTTAACATATTGCACATAAAAAGTCAATAAATCCACCATTTTTTCGTTACATTGTTGCACGTAGTGCGTGATTGCGAATGGCGCAAGCTGGACTGGACTGATACGCATTGGGTTGACTTCCCATTTTTTTTATTTATAATTATCTGTAGATGAATATAAAATTGGAGGTCAATATAAAAATGGTTATAGATTTTCACACCCACACCTTCCCTGAGAAAATTTCCGCACGTGTGATGGAACAGTTAGGTACAAAATCCTGCGTCATGCCTGCCACCAACGGCGCCATATCCGGTCTAAAAGCTTCAATGGCACACTCCCAGATTACCTATTCCCTAAATCTTCCGGTAATGACAACCACCAAGCAGGTAACCCATGTCAATGAGAATCTGATTCAAAGCATGGATACATTATATGCCAGTGGGATTCTTACCTTCGGTGGGATGCATCCTGATTTTACTGATTATAAAAAGGAGCTAAAACACTTAGCAGACAGCGGTATCAAAGGAATTAAACTGCACCCTGCCTATCAACAGGTAGATTTAGATGATATTCGTATGTTTCGGATTATTTCCTATGCTTCGGAGCTGGGACTGATTACAGTTTTACACACAGGCATTGATATCGGTATCTACGATCACAACTATGCCAGTGTTGCACACATTTTAAAGCTGCTAAAAGAGGTAAACCCGCAGAAGCTGGTATTAGCCCACATGGGTAACTGGGCCTGCTGGGATGATGTAGAACGGGATTTGCTCGGTGCCCCGGTCTGGCTGGATTCAGCGTTTACCATTGGTCCTATTACCCCTTATCCAGATGCACCTGCTACCCCTTATGGACAATGTGTGCTTTCTGATGATGCCTTTGTACGTATTGCAAAAAAACACGGCATGAACCGTGTTTTATTTGCCACTGATTCCCCCTGGCAGGAACAGAAGCGGTATCTGGAACGTTTCCGCAGTCTTCCCTTTACCAAAGAAGAACAGGATTTATTCTTTTATAAGAATGCTGCTGACTTATTACAATTACCTGTATAGATTTCTCTTATCAATTACCCGGACTGCTTTTCCTTCGCTTCGGGTAATTGATTTTGGTTCTACTACCTTCACATCTACCCGGATTCCCAGCATAGCCTTAAGTCCTGCCACCAGTTCTCGTTCTCTGGCTGCATTGGACATAGCAGAATCCTCTTCCATTTCCGGTGTCAGCTCAACCTGTACTTCACAAGTATCGTTATTGCCCTTCCGGTCTACCAGAATCTGGTAATTTGCCTGATACCCATGCTTTAACAGTACAGTTTCTATCTGCGATGGGAATACATTAACCCCCTTAATAATCAGCATGTCGTCACTTCTGCCTGTAGGCTTGTGCATACGCACATGAGTACGTCCACAGCTACATGGTTCTCTGGTTAAGTAACATAAATCTCTGGTACGATAACGAAGCAGCGGAAATGCCTTCTTTGTAATACAGGTAAATACCAATTCACCAATTTCTCCTTCTGGAAGCACTTCTCCTGTATCCGGGTTAATAATCTCCGGAATGAAATGGTCCTCCTGAATATGCATACCTGCCTGTGCTTCACATTCAAAGGATACACCTGGACCGGAAATCTCTGTCAATCCATAAATATCATATGCCTTAATGCCTAAAGATTTCTCAATATTATGACGCATCTCCTCAGTCCAAGGCTCAGCGCCAAAGATACCTGCCTTTAACTTAATCTTATCCTTAATACCACGTTCTGCTATGGCCTCTCCTAAGTTCGCTGCGTAAGATGGGGTACAGCATAAAATGGTAGAACCCAAATCCGTCATAAACTGTAACTGCCGTTCTGTATTACCAGAAGACATAGGTAATGTTAAACAGCCTACCTTGTGGGAGCCACCATTTAAACCAGGTCCTCCGGTAAATAATCCATAGCCGTAGCAGACATGGCATACGTCCTCTTTCGTACCACCTGCTGCCACAATGGCTCTGGCACAGCATTCTTCCCATACGTCAAGATCCTCCTGGGTGTAAAATGCTACAACACGTCGTCCGGTAGTACCACTGGTGGACTGGATACGCACACACTCTGAAAGCGGTACACCCAGCAACCCATAGGGATACTGGTCCCGTAAATCGTCCTTGGTAATAAAGGGCAGCTTATGCAAATCCTCTATTCCTTTAATATCCTCAGGTTTTACCCCAGCTTCGTCCATTTTATTCTTATAAAATGGTACATGTTCATACACATGGGCAACCTGCTTAACAAGTCGCTCACTTTGCAATGCCTGTAAATCCCCCAATGGCATCGTCTCAATCTCCGGCTGATAATAGTTTTTTGCCATAGATACTCCTTTCTAAAAACATTTTGTTTCTATGCTAATTGCGTCCTAGCGCAAATGCTTTTTTATTAAGCTCAATAAATTTAGCCGGAACACAGGCTTCAATTGCCTGCTCCCACTTCTCCACAGGAATATCAAAATATTTAGATAATCTTCCTAACAACACAATATTTACTGCCTTGGCAGAACCAGCCTCGTTGGCCAGTGAAAGACAGTCCATAGCATCTACTAAGATTCCCTTCTCCTCTAGCTTCTCAATAAGATGCTCCGGATAAACTGCCGCACCGGTAATTACCGGCATAGGATCAATTTCCTGCGTATTGGTAACGATTCTGCCATCTGGCTTTAAGAATTCTACATATCTGGCAGCTTCTAATTTCTCAAAGGAAACAATAAAATCTGCCTCTCCCTTATCAATAATGGGAGAATACACCTTCTCGCCAAACCGTACATATGTAACAACACTGCCACCCCGCTGGCTCATGCCATGTACCTCTGACACCTTTACATCATAACCCTCTGTTAATAACAGATGGCCTAACAGCTTACTGGCAAGCAGGGAACCCTGTCCCCCTACACCTACAATCATTATATTCTTTGTCATAATCGAAACCTCCTGTTATCCTTCCTGTAATGCATGAAACTTACACAACTGGCTGCACACACCACAGCCTACACACAGCGTAGTATCAATAACTGCTTTTCCATTTTTAACGCTAATAGCCGGGCAGCCTAAACGCATACAGGACTTACAGCCCACACAGTTGTTTTCTTCTACTACAAGTGGCTTATTATGCTTTACATATTTTAACAGCGCACATGGTCTGCGGCTTATAATAACAGAAGGCTCTTTCGCTGCCAGTTCTTCCTTTAATACCCGGTCACATTCTGCCAAATCATATGGGTCTACAACAACCACACGATTAAAGCCCATGGCACGACAAAGTGCTTCTAAATCAATCTTGCCTGCCGGGTCTCCCTTAATGTTATAACCTGTTGTAGGATTCTGCTGATGTCCTGTCATGCCGGTAATGGAATTATCTAAAATAACAACAGTAGAATTGCTTTGGTTATAAGCAATATTTGCAAGTCCTGTCATACCAGAATGCATAAACGTAGAATCACCGATTACGGCTACTGTCTTTCCTTCACTTTCCTCTCCTAATGCCTTATTAAAACCATGAATAGAACTAATAGAAGCACCCATGCACAGCGTCATTTCCATAGCGGAAAGAGGCGCAACCGCACCTAACGTATAACAGCCGATATCACCTAGAACAGTACATTTATTTTTAGACAAGGTATAAAACAGACCTCTGTGTGGACATCCTGCACACATAACAGGCGGACGTCCCGGTAGTGCCTCATCTAACTGCTTAGGCTGCACTGTTTCTACACCTAATTTCTGTGCAATCAAAGACTGGCTGTACTCCCCTTCTAATGGGAACAAATCTTTTCCTGTTACATGCAGTCCTAACTGCTTGCAATGATTCTCAATAATAGGATCTAACTCTTCAACGATTACCAGTTTGTCAACTTTAGCGGCAAAATCTAAGATAAGCTGCTTTGGCAGAGGATTAATCATACCTAATTTTAAAATACTTGCCTGATTTCCAAATACTTCCTTTACATATTGGTAGCTGGTTGAAGATGTAATAATACCGATGGAAGTATCTCCCATTTCCACCCGGTTAAATGGGCAGTCCTCTGCATATGCTGCCAGCTTGCGCATTCTCTCTTCTACTACCGGATGACGCCGAATGGCATTGCCCGGCATCATAACATACTTTCCAATATTTTTCTCGTAAGGTTTGGCCGGCGCTTCTATACGCTCTCCCGGTTCTACTACACTCTGAGAGTGTGCCACACGAGTACACATCTTAATAATGACCGGTGTGTCAAATTCCTCTGATAAGGTATAGGCTGCCTTAGCAAATTCATAAGCTTCACCGGAATCTGAAGGCTCCAGCATAGGTATCTTCGCTGCAATGGCGTGATGCCGGGAGTCCTGTTCATTCTGAGAGGAATGCATGCCCGCATCATCTGCTACACAGATTACCATACCTGCATTAACCCCTGTATAGGAGCAGGTAAATAGTGGGTCTGCTGCCACATTTAACCCTACATGCTTCATACCACAAAAGCTACGTTTTCCTGCTAAGGATGCACCAAAAGCTACTTCCATCGCTACCTTTTCATTAGGTGCCCACTCACAGTAAATCTCATCATACTTGGCCGCCTCTTCTGTTACTTCTGTACTAGGCGTTCCTGGATAACTGGATACCACGCTGCATCCGGATTCATATAATCCTCTTGCAAATGCCTGATTTCCTAACATTAATTGTTTCATTGACTCGTCCTTTCTTCTCTATGTATTAATTATTTTTATTTTCCATGCGATCTAGGATATCTTCTAAACATCCTGTTCCATAATTTAACATTCGGTTTACCCGGCTTATGGTTGCCGAGCTGGCATTGGTTGCCTGGGCTATCTCTGTATAAACCTTCTTGTCATGAAGCATGCTTGCCACTTCAAACCGCTGCTCCATATCTCTTAGCTCCACTGCCGAACAAATATCGTCAAAAAAAGCACAACACTCCTCTAAGTTGTCTAATTCTAAAATTGCACGATACATGTCTAATTTGCGTTCTGTTACAGTTTTCTTTGCCATAATAGTTCCTTTCAATCGTAGCTTTCTGCCTATAATTATAACTGCATTCCTGTAATTGAGCAATGGATTTTTTGTAAAAACCGCATGAAGCAGGTACTTTTTTCCCCCATCATGCGGTTCTTACTGAAAGCAGACTTCTCTTAGAATCTACTTCTCTCTACATATGTCGTATGTAATAAATTATGTGCTCTTGATTTGCCCGGTGCATCGTAGAATTCATCATACAGCACCTTCATGACTGGACTTTCATGAGACATACGAATCTTGTTTGTCTTATCTGCATCATATAATGCCTTACTTCTTAATTCCTTTAGATTTTCGTAATTTCTTACACTGTCACTTTGTACTGGCTGTCCACCACCATTAATACAGCCGCCGGGACATGCCATAACCTCTACCATATGGTATTGCTTCTCACCGCTTCGAATCTGTCGGATTACCTCTTTGGCATTTGCCAGTCCAGATACTACAGCCACATTTAGTTCCATGCCGCCAAGTTTATAAGTTGCCTCCTTAATTCCCTGAGTACCACGAACTTCTTTAAAATCTAAGGATTTACATTTTCCATCTAAAGTAACTGCTGCCGTGCGCAGTGCTGCCTCCATAACACCACCGGTTGCACCGAAGATATTACCGGCACCAGATGCTATGGTAAATGGATTATCAAATTGTTCCGGCGTTAAATCTTTAAAAATCAGTCCCGCACCTTTAATCATCTTTGCCAGCTCTCTTGTGATCAATGCCACGTCTACATCCTGATAATCAAATTTACGTTGTTCTTCTCTGGTTACCTCGAACTTCTTAGCCGTACATGGAATTACACTGACAACAAACAAATCCTTAGGGTCAATGTTATTCTTCTGACAATAATAAGTCTTTAATACAGAGCCAAACATCTGCTGTGGTGACTTACAAGTGGATAAATGGGGAATCATATCGTGGGCATAATGCTCTACATATTTTACCCAGCCGGGACAACAGGAGGTAAACATAGGTAAATCCTTCTTTGCCTTAATACGCTCTATTAATTCATTTGCCTCTTCCATAATAGTTAAATCAGCCGTTACATCCATGTTAAATACACTATCTGCACCTAACCTGCGAATAGCTGCTACCATTTGTCCTTCTACATTGGTGCCAATAGGCAGGGAGAAGGATTCGCCTAAGGTAGCACGAATGGACGGTGCAGTAAAGAATACAACCTTCTTAGACGGGTCGGAAATGGCATCCCACACTACGTCAATATTACTCTTCTCTGTCAATGCACCAACCGGACAGGCTACAATACACTGTCCACAGCCCACACATGCCACATCATTTAAGCTCTTCTCAAAGGCACTGCCTACATGCTTGTTATAGCCACGCTTCATGGGACCAATTGCACCAATTCCCTGCACATTGGAGCAGGCAGATACACAACGCATACATTCAATACATTTGTTATTATCTCTTACCACATACGGAGACTGGCTGTCCACTTCATAAACGGTATCCTCATCTTTAAACCGATCCTCATCTACCTCATAATCAAATGCCAGCTTCTGCAGCTCGCAGTGATTACCACGAACACAGGATAAGCATTTCTTTCTATGGCTGGATAAAATCAGTTCAATTGTTGTTTTCCTGGATTTTCTAACATTGTATGTATTGGTAAATACCTCCATGCCCTCCTCTACGGGATAAACACAGGAAGCAATCAGACCTCTCTTTCCCTTAACCTCTACAACGCATACACGACAGGCACCAATACAGTTAATATCCTTTAAATAACATAGGGATGGTATTTCAATGTCTGCCTCCTTTGCTGCCTGGAGAATGGTATATCCTTCGGGAACAGCAACATCTATTCCATTAATTTTAAGGTGTATTTTCTTCATATTCATCCTCCATTATCTCTTTACGATGGCACCAAATTTACAGTTACGCTGGCAAAGACCGCACTTGATACACTTACTCTTATCAATGGTATGCAGTTCCTTCACCTTACCACTTATGGCATTAACCGGACAGTTTCTTGCACACAGAGTACAGCCCTTGCACAAGGACGGCTCTATCTCATAAGACAATAATGCCTTACATACCCCTGCCGGACACCGTTTGTCAACAATGTGGGTGACATATTCGTCCTTAAAATACTTCATAGTAGATAATACCGGGTTCGGTGCTGACTGTCCCAATGCGCACAAGGAAGTATTCTTCATATGCATAGCCAACTCCTCAATCTTCTCTAAGTCCTCCGGCTCGCCCTTACCTTCTATAATCTTCTCTAGCAACTGGTTCAGTCGCCTTGTTCCGATTCTGCATGGTGTACACTTACCACAGGATTCCTCTACAGTAAAGTCCAAGTAGAATTTGGCAATATCAACCATACAGGTATCTTCATCTAAAATAATTAAACCACCGGAACCCATCATACTGCCTAGGGCAATTAAGTTATCATAGTCAATGGGTGTGTCAATATGACACGCCGGAATACAGCCGCCAGATGGTCCTCCCGTCTGTGCTGCCTTGAACTTCTTGCCATTTGGTATGCCTCCGCCAATTTCTTCTACAATTTCACGCAGTGTTGTACCCATAGGAATTTCCACCAGACCTACATTGGTAATCTTACCGCCTAATGCAAATACCTTAGTTCCCTTAGAGGTAGCAGTTCCAATGGAAGAGAACCAGTCAGAACCATTTAAAATAATCTGGGTAATATTGGCATAGGTTTCTACGTTATTTAAGACTGTTGGTTTTCCAAGAAGTCCCTGTACTGCCGGAAATGGCGGTCTAGGCTTTGGTTCTCCACGCTTACCTTCTATAGAAGCAATCAGTGCTGTTTCTTCACCACAAACGAAAGCTCCTGCACCTAAACGGATTTCAATGTCGAAGTTAAAGCCCAGTCCCAGAATATTCTCTCCTAACAGGCCATATTCTCTTGCCTGGTCAATAGCAATCTGCAGACGCTTAACAGCAATGGGATACTCTGCACGAATATATACATATCCTTGACTGGCACCAATGGTATATCCGGCAATTGCCATAGCTTCAATTACAGTATGTGGGTCTCCCTCTAAAACAGAACGGTCCATAAATGCACCGGGATCTCCCTCGTCAGCATTACAACAGACATACTTCACAGGATTCTTCTCCTGCTTGGCAAATGCCCATTTCTTTCCTGTGGGGAAGCCACCGCCGCCACGACCACGCAAGCCAGAATCTGTGACTGTCTTAATAACATCATCAGGTTTCATCGTCTTTAGCACCTTAGCCAATGCCTGATAGCCATCTCTTGCAATATACTCTTCTATATTCTCCGGATCAATAACGCCACAGTTACGCAGTGCCACACGCATCTGCTTCTTATAGAACTTCGTTTCTCCTAATGAGCTGATTTCTCCATTTTCCTTTACTGTTTCCTGATACAGGTATTCCTTCACAACCTGTCCGCCAATTAAATGCTCCTTTACAATTCGTTCCACATGCTCTGGTGTCGCATTACTATAGAAGCAGCCTTCCGGATAAACAATGACAACAGGGCCTAATGCACACAGACCAAAACAGCCGGTTTTTACAAGAAGGATTTCCTTCTCCAAACCGTTTTTCTTAATGCTTTCCTCAAATGCTGCAACAACAGCTTTACAGCCGGAGGAGGTACAGCCGGTTCCACCGCATACCAATACCTGTTTTCTATAACCGGTTTCCTTTGCCAGCTTTTCGCCCTGTTCTTTTACAAGGGTACGAACCATTACTATATTTTTATTCTTTTCTTTAATCTGATTTAATTCTTCTATAGTCATTATTCGTCGCCCCCTTTCTTACTGCCCTGGTACTTATTCAAAATACCGTCAAGCTGGTCAACAGTAAGCTTACCGTATACATCCTCGTTAATCATCATAACGGGAGCCAGTCCACAGGCACCAATACATCTGGTAGAATCTAAAGAGAATAATCCGTCTGGTGTACACTCTCCTACTTTAATACCCAGCTTCTCCTCCAATGCTTCTAATATTTTGTCCGCACCCTTAACATAGCATGCGGTGCCAAGACAGACGCTGATTCGATTCTCACCCTTAGGATTTAAGGAAAACTGAGAATAAAATGTAGCAACTCCATATACGTCTGACAATGGCAGATCCAGTCCTTCTGCAATCATGGACTGCACTTCAATAGGCAGATATCCGTAGATTTCCTGTGCCTGCTGTAGTACAGGCATCAGTCCGCCGGGCTGCTCCTTGTGGGCCTCGATTACCGCCTTTAGCTTACGCTCCTGGGCAATCGTGCCTTTAAAAACATCCTGTGTTTTTTTTGCCATAAAACTAACCATACCTTTCCTGTTTAAGCCATGTTCCTCACAGTGAAATCACATGTGTCGGTTTAAAATCCCTGGCTTCTTCTTTGTCATGTACTGCAAGAATCAGTGTTCTTTTGTTTAATTTCTGTAAGACATACGCTGCTGTTTTTTTCTTCATTTCTTCATCCAGCCCTGCAAATGGTTCATCCATAACTACAATATCTGAATCACTTAACATAGCCCTAACAATCGCAACCCTCCTTTTCATTCCTTTGCTGTATGTACTTACTTCTTCGTTGATATATGATG
>CAZLTS010000014.1:0-11360 GCA_964562495.1 uncultured Lachnospiraceae bacterium
GCATGCGCACCTCGCGGATATGAAGTTAGTTGCTATGCAACACCGCTCGGGCGCGCAAAGAGCGCAAAGCGCTCTTTGTTTCAGGAAATTGTATTTCCTATAACTGATTATTGTTCTTTCGGCATCTTGATTGCGATGTGTACATCCTCTAACTGCTTCGGTTCTACAGCAGCAGGGGCGCCCATCATAACATCCTGTGCGGTCTTATTCATAGGGAAAGGAATAATCTCACGGATGCTTTCTTCTCCTGCAATCAGCATAACCATACGGTCAACGCCCGGCGCAATACCTGCATGAGGTGGTGCACCATAACAGAATGCATTGTACATAGCAGGGAACTTAGCCTTTACATCCTCTTCGCCTAATCCCACCATGTTAAATGCTTTAATCATAATCTCAGGATCATGGTTACGAACAGCACCGGAGGACAATTCGATACCATTACATACCAGGTCGTACTGGTAAGCAAGAATGTCTAGAGGCTCCTGCTCTTCTAATGCTTTCATGCCGCCCTGTGGCATGGAAAACGGATTGTGGCAGAATTCCAGCTTGCCGGATTCTTCACCGATTTCATACATAGGGAAGTCTACAATCCAACAGAATTCGTAGCAATCCTGCTTCATATGGGCAGGGGCAGCAGCACCTAACATCTTACGCAGCACGCCGGCTGTTTTCTGGGCTGCCAGTTTCTTACCAGCTGTTAAACCAATGAAGTCTCCCGGCTGTAAGCCAAGTGCTGCAATTACAGCTTCTTTTCTATCCTGCAGGAACTTAGAAATTCCACCTACTAAGTCACCATTTCCATCTAACTTAAACCAATAAGCCTTATTTCCACTTTGTACCTCAACATCAGCACACAGCTTATCAATTACCTTTCTTGTTCCGTCGAAACCAGATACGACTACAGCCTTAACAGTCTGTCCCTCAAATGGACCGAAACCACAGTCAGCCATACAGTCTGTCGCATCTTGTACCAGAAGATCAATTCGTAAATCTGGTTTATCTGTTCCGTATTTCTCCATAGCTTCTAAGTAAGGAATCCGCTTAAATGGAGCTGTAGATGCTGTATGGTAAACACCATATTTGGCAAATACTGGAGGCAGTACATCTTCTAAGATTTCAAATACATCCTCCTGGCTGGCAAATGCCATTTCCATATCTAACTGGTAGAACTCTCCCGGAGAACGGTCTGCGCGAGCGTCCTCATCACGGAAGCAGGGTGCAATCTGGAAGTAACGGTCGAAGCCAGATGCCATTAATAACTGCTTAAACTGCTGTGGTGCCTGGGGCAGTGCATAGAACTTACCAGGGTGATTTCTGGAAGGAACCAGATAATCTCTTGCACCCTCTGGAGAGGAGCAGGTTAAAATGGGAGTGGTAATCTCCAGGAAATCGTGGGCTGTCATACGGGCACGCAGATCAGCTACAATGTTACTTCTTAATGTAATCTTACTCTTTACGTCAGGATTTCTTAAATCCAGATACCGATACTTTAAACGGGTTGCTTCATCTGCATCCTTGGAGTGATGAATCTGGAATGGCAGCTCGTTATAGCGGCACTTTCCAAGAATCTGAATATCTGTGGGAACTACCTCAATCTCGCCTGTTGGAATGGAGGTGTTCTTGTTAGAACGTTCTCTTACAGTTCCTGTTACAGATAGTGTGGATTCTGTATTGACAGAATCAATGATTTCCATCATTTCTTCAGATTCAATTACAACCTGTGTCACACCATAATAATCTCTTAGAATTAAAAATCCTAGATTCTTACTCACTTTTCTTAAGTTGTCGTACCAACCGACAATGGTAACCTGACTGCCGGCATCGCTTAAACGAAGGGCGTTACAGGTATGGGTTCTTCCTTGCATAGTCGTACCATCCTTTTTATTCTTATTATAATTAATTCTTTTTTTGCCCACCAATTATACTATTGGTGGCGTTATAAGTCAACGATTTCAATTCTCGTTATCTGTTGTTTGGGAGATAATGTAACGGGGACGTTGTTTAATCTCGTCGTAAATCTTGGCAATATAGTAGCCAATAATGCCAAGACTGCACATTAAAATACTGCCAATGAACAGAAGCAGTATGATGACTGTAGTAAATCCTTCCAGGGAAGAGCCCATGAAGTATTTCACCAAAGAGTAAATGCCAAATACAACGGAGAAAATAAACATAATCACGCCAAATCCAGTTACAATTTGCATAGGTGCAGCGGAAAATGAGGTTACATTGGTAATGGCATATCTGGTTAAAGACTTAAAGGACCACTTGGACTGCCCTGCTTCCCGTTCCTGCACGTCAAATTCAACATAGCCGGTTTTAAAACCAACCCAGGAGGACAATGCCCGAAAGAATACATGGCGTTCCGGAAGTGCAATTACAGCATTGACTGCCTTACGGTCTAACAGTTTGAAATCAGATGCCCGGGACATATCTACACCGGTAGAGCTGCTCATCATGCCATAGAAGACTTTTACAAACAGCTTGTGTATGAGACTTTCCTTACCCCGGGAGGATTTAATACCTTCAATTACTTCATAGCCTTGCTCCCATAGCTTGTACATCTCAATTAAAGCCTCTGGTGGATGCTGTAGGTCACAGTCCATAACAGCACAACAATCACCATGAGCGTATTCCAGACCGGCAAATACGGCACCTTCTTTACCGAAATTCCTAGAAAAACACAGACCATGAATGGCAGGATTTTCCTTACTTGCCTGTTGAATCTCAGCCCATGTGTTATCCTTAGAACCATCATTTACGAAGATTAATTCGTAGTGAATATTATGCTGCGTAAGTAAATCGCCTACAGTCTGTGCTGTTTTATGAATCATAGCGCCTTCATTATAGGCAGGAATGACTACAGATAATAATGACATAGTTTACCTCCCGAAATTTACTATTTGTGATTATAACCTATGTTATATATTTTGGCAAGGTAAAGCGGCAAAAACTGGGTAAACTGGAATTGATTTGACATTTACAGGGGAGATAGGTATAATGTAAATTATATAGTTATGTGCATTTTGCAATGTGCTTAGGAAAGGGTTGGGGATGGAAAGAAAAATATTAGGCATACTGGGCGGCATGGGACCGGAAGCAACTCAGGTGTTTTATAAGAAGATTATTGATTCTACACAAGCAGATCAGGACAGTGACCATCTGGATATATTTATCTACAGTCATGCGTCTATGCCGGACCGGACAGAGTGTATTCTGTGTGGGAAAGAAGATTATTTGTGGGATATTATTACCAATGATATTAATAAATTAAAGGCTATGGGTTGTGAGTATCTGGCAATTCCCTGTAATACGTGCCATTATTTTGCAGATAAGCTAAATGCACTGATGGATGGCAGATTTATTAATATGATAGAGGAGACTGCCAGATATGTGCATGAACTGGGACTTACTAAGGTAGGTGTTATGGCTACAGACGGTACAGTGCAGGGAGATTTATATAAGAAAGCCCTGGCTGCTTACGGTATCCAAACCGTTTATCCGTCACCACAGCGTCAGAAGGACGTGATGGCTTTAATCTATGACGAGATTAAGCGTGGTGAAAAGGGGGATAAGCACCGGTTCTTACAGGTGGTACAGGAACTAAAGGAGGCAGGCTGTCAGTCCGTAATTCTGGCTTGCACAGAGCTGTCTGTGTTTAATATTAACTATGGCTTAAACAGCCATTACTATGTAGATGCGTTGGATGTATTGACAAGAGCCTGCATATTGCGATGCGGCGGTCAGTATTGTGATTAATAAGGGTTACAACTAGACAGGAGTAAACATGCGAGCATTTCTAAAACAATTTGAAATGACAGTGGTATTACTATTAAAAGCAGCATTATATATATCTTTATTTTTCAGTTTTTTCTTACTGTTTTCCTTAAGGGATAAGCAGATTTTGGTAGCGTCAAGAACGATGGCGGTCACCATGATTAGTTTTGCATTTGTAGAGGCTGTTATGACCGCTATCTATGGAAAGTATGATATTGGCAAGCGTAAGAGTAAGCCAATCATCTATTCTGTATTTCTGGCAACGCTGATTACAGATGTATTTACCTATGTTTTGCTGCAGATTATGAATACCAATCCGAATTATAATGAGCGATTCAGACTGGATAATTTATGGATTCTGTTTTTAGTAATTGTAGTACAGCTTATCTTTATTATCGTTATGACCTATTTTGGAAATTATGTATTTTTCATTATGAGTCCGCCGGAGAAGTGCTGTATCATTACCTCATCGCAGAAGAGTGTCGATGAGATTATTCGCGGGGTATGCAAGTATAAGAAGCAATATCGGATTATGGAAGTAGTGGATTACCGTAAGCAGGGATTAAATAAGATTATTATGCGCTGTGATACCGTATTTTTATATGATGTGCCTGTGCAGGAACGGACGGAGCTATTGGATTTCTGTTATCATAATTCCAGAAATGTATACTTTAATCCAGAGGTTTCTGATGTGCTGGAGATTAATAGTAAGCACATTATGTTAGATGATGTTTCTTTAATCAGTAAGGATTTTAAGGAGTTATCGCTGGAGCAGCGTTTTGTCAAACGGACTATGGACATTGTACTGGCTATTATTAGTTTAGTCATTGCCAGTCCCTTTATGATTGTTAGTGCCATTGCCATTAAGGCAAATGATGGCGGCAGTATATTCTTTAAGCAGAACCGGGCTACTAAGGATGGTAAGATATTTGCTGTATACAAGTTTAGAACCATGAAGGAGCATGTGGAGAATTATTCAGCCACAGACCATGATGACCGTATTACGAAGGTAGGGGCAGTCCTTCGGAAATACAGACTGGACGAATTGCCACAGTTATTTAATATATTACGGGGTGACATGAGCTTCGTAGGTCCAAGACCTGAGATGTTAGCGAATATCTATTCTTATACGAAGGCACTGCCGGAGTTTGAGTACAGACTTCGTGTAAAGGCGGGACTTACAGGTTATGCCCAGATTATGGGTAAATATAATACGTCACCGAAGGATAAGCTGATTTTAGATTTGATGTATATAGAAAGCTATAGCTTCTGGAAGGATTTGCAGTTATTATTTCAGACGATTATGGTATTGCTTCGGTCAGAGGACAGTACAGAAGGCTTTCATAAGGAAAAGGATACAGAGAAAGAAAGTGAGCAGGCGAAAAGATGAGCGTAAAAGTTTCTGTAATTATGCCGGTATACAAGGTAGAGGATTATGTAGCTAAGGCGATTTTAAGTATACAGGCACAGACATTGACAGATTGGGAATTTTTAATCGTAGATGATGGAACACCGGATCGCAGTGGCGAGATTTGTGATGCGTTTGCTGCTAAGGATTCCAGAATTCAGGTGATTCATAAGGAAAATGGTGGTGCACCCAGTGCCAGAAATACGGCTATGGATATAGCAACGGGCAAGTATTTATATTTTATGGATTCTGATGACTGGGCTGAACCTACTATGCTTGCAGATATGGTGGAGCTGGCAGAACGAGACTCGGCACAGCTTGTCATAGCAGGATTTTTCATTGATACTTACTACAATGAAGATGAGAAGCTGACGCACAACTACTATGTCAGTGATGCGACCTATGGTAACAGTCAGGCGTTTCGGGAGCATGCAGCAGGGCTATTTGATAAAAACCAGTTGTATTCACCATGGAATAAGCTGTTTTTAAGAGCGTATATTGAAGAAAATCATTTGCGGTTTCCTGGTACCTTCTGGGATGATTTCCCATTTGTGCTAAGCGTCATTGCAGATATTGAACGGGTGAGTGTAACCCATAAGCAGTATTATCATTTCATACGGAAGCGGGCTGAATCAGAAACAGCGGCTTATCGTCCTAACATGTACGAGAAGCGGGAGGAAGAGCATCAGTGGATGGTAAACCTGTATAAGAAATGGGGCATTGATGACTACACCTGCAAAGAAATGATTGCCAGACGTTATGTGGAACGGTTTGTCGGATGTATCGAGAATCTGACAAATAAGAATTGTACCATGTCCTATGGTGAGAAGCGAAAGCTGGTAAAGGAAATGCTAAAGAAACCTCAGGTGAAGGTTTGTACGAAGCTAATGAAGCCGGGGTCTAAATATATGGCACTTATGGTGCTGCCGATTAAATGGGGAAATGTTACGTTGACATTGCTGGAGGGGACAGTAATATCATTTATTAAATCTAGAAACACAAAGGTTTTCGCTAATTTGAAGGCAAAGCGGTAACCAATGGAGCGTATATGAGTAAACCAGTTTTCAGCATTATAATCCCTGTGTACAATGCACAGAAATATATTCGGAAGGCGATTGAAAGTGTAAGAAACCAGACCTTTTCTAAGTGGGAGCTGTTGCTTGTAACAGATTGCCCTCAAGATGCCAGCCGATTGATTTGCCAGGAATATAGTGGCAGGGATGAACGAATCCGCCATATTGAGCTGCCTGAGAATGGAGGCGCTGCCCATGCCAGAAATACAGGCATTGCCATGGCAGAGGGCACGTATATTACCTTCATGGATGCAGACGATTATGTGTGCGATACCATGTTAGAGGTGGTGTATGGTGTTTTGAAAAACCATAGTGCCAAGCTGACTGTATTGGGCGCATTGGAAGAATATTATAATGCAGAGGGACAGATTATAGATAAAAAGGAGCTGCTTCCTGTGAAATCGGGGGAAGCCCAGGCGCTTACCTTCGATAACAGTGGTAAGGAGGAGGGCTTGACGGTGCTGTTCTTACGGGGACAGGAGGGAGTTCGTGCGCAGGTGATTGAGCTGGAACGAAAGACCTTGTATGGGTATCTGTGGAATAAGTTTTATGATGCAGAGTATTTAAAGAAGCAGAAGCTGGAGATGGCAGATATGCCGCTTTTAGAGGATGCGAAGTTTAATGTACAGTATATGCAGGAAATTGATTCCATGAATCTCATAAACCTGGCAGCGTATCATTATTGTAAGCGTAATAATGCAAGCCTGACAAATAAGGCAGTACCGGATTATTATAAGATTCATCGTGCCCATGTGGACATGCTGTTTAGCCAACAAATCGGGTGGGGAATGGCTGATGCCAAAACCAGAGGTATCTTAGGAGAAATCTATGGTCGTTATATTGTTTCTGCTATGACAAGAAACTGCACCAAGGATAGTGGTATGTCCCACAGTGACAGAAAGCAATTTATGAAGGATGTGTTCTCTGATTATTTGTTTGAAGAGTTAATTATTTACGGTCAGGGAAATGGCTTCTTTAATGGTATGCTTCTGGTTGTGCTGAAAACGAAATCGGTTATTCTGAATCTGATGGCAGCCAGAGTGATTTATTTCGTCAAGAATAAACTGCCGGGTGTTTTTGCTAAACTTAGAAAGCAGCGTTAGGAGGCAAGGGTGATGAAGCAGTTAACGATTGCGATTCCATGTTATAATGTGGAGGCGTATTTGGAAAAGGGTTTATCTACGCTGGCAGATGAACGCTTTATTGGGGATTTGGAAGTGTTAATTATTGATGACGGTTCTACGGATCAAACTGCACAGATTGCAGACCGTTATGTGAAAAAGTATCCGGAGTTATTCCGATATCTATATAAAGAAAATGGCGGTCATGGTTCCGTAATCAATTGTGGAATTAAGGAGGCGTCAGGGCGGTATTTTCGAATTCTTGACGGGGACGATTGGGTGATTACAGAGAACCTTCTTGCCTTATTGAATCAGCTAAAAACCATGACGGCAGATGTAGTTGCAGACCGAAAGCGGAATGTGGATATGCAGACTGGAAACGGCGTAGCAGATGAATTGCCGGGGCAGGTTATTGATACCCGGGTTTATGAAATGACAGAGATTACCCGGGAACCGGACGTGGCTAAGTATTTTATGATTCATAATTTCAGTGTTCTCACAGAAGGCTTACTGAAGAATCAGGTATCTGTTCTGGAGGGCGTGTTCTATGAAGACAGCGAATATGTGGTAAAGGCAACGGCATGGGCCAGAACGGTATGCTTTTTAGATTTAGAAATTTATCAGTACATGGTAGGAAATGTAAATCAAAGTGTCAGTACGGCAAATTTTGTAAAGCGTTATGCACACTTTGACCGGGTAACGAAGGAAATGCTTGCTTATGCCAAAGAGCAGGGAGACAGTTACAGTGCGTTTCGTGCAAGAACCACAGTGCTGACCCAGTTTTATATTGCTTTTCTTTATGATACAGACCGCAGTCAGGGCTTAGAGCGAGGTAAGACTCTGGGCAAGTATATAAAGACAAACTACCCGGATATGTGGAAGCAGGTGAAGAAACGCTATTTTCTAAATCGTGTATTTCACGCTGTAGGTATGGATTATGAAGGGCTGCAAAGACTGAAAAAACGACTGTAAAGGAAGCGGACATGAAAATATCAGTAATTATACCTGTTTACAATTGTGAGAAATATTTAAATAAGTGTTTAAACTCTGTGTTGGAGCAGACGTTAGATGATTTCGAGCTGATTTTGGTAAATAACGGCTCGCTGGATGATTCTGCCCAAATTTGTGCCAAATATGCGGACTTGGATTCCCGAATCCGTTATTTTCTTCGGGAGAACAGCGGTAGTGCGGCAGAACCGAGAAACCGGGGATTAGAGGAAGCACGAGGAGAATATATTGTATTTGTTGACGGGGATGATTATTTAGAACCAGATGCGTTGGAAACCCTTTATACAGAAGCTGTGAGTATGGACTATGATTGCGTCATTGCAGGCTATACCAACTATAGTGATGATGGCGTGGTGGATTTTGACGTGATTCCCGATGGACAGGAATATATGAGCAGTACAGAGGTGAAGCAGTATTTTGCCCGTACCTATCCTAATGGAGAGGCAGGCTATTTGTGGAATAAGATTTATAAGCGGGATATTATTGAACATTTTGAAATTCGGTTCCCTTCTTATGCCAGACTGGAGGACGGCTTTTTTAATGTAGCTTATTTTTCCCATGTGGATAAGCTAAAGATTCTGCCTAAGGTAACCTATCATTATAAAACGAATGCGCAGACAGAGCTGTTTCGTAAGTCTCCTTCTAATTATTATGACTTAATTGAGACCTTAACAGAGCATTACTATGAGACCATAGCCGGCTGGGGTTTAGAGGCAGCGGATTATGAGCAGGAAATGGTGCGTTTCTTCTTAAATGAAACGGAAATCTGTTTTGAAAATACGAAGAATCCTGCCTGGGAGATGGATCATAAAGCATGTAAGGCATATTTATCAGAGCTAAGGGGACGACAGCGGATGCAGGAGATGCTGCCAAAACGGAAGGAAACAGGTAAATATGTGCGTCGGGTTATGGGCTTATTTGCCAGACGTCAATATAGAGCCATGATGGCTGCCGTACGTTTTAAAATGTATGCGAAGCGCTATATGAAGGGCTTCTTTGGTATGGTAAAGAGAGTCTTTAATTAGGGTACAGGAGTGGCGTATGAAGGCATTTTTAAATAAAACAATTGGAAATCGTACTTTATTTAAGGTATTGTATCTGGCAGCAGTTATGACCATTGCAGTACCTTATTTGCATGAAAAAACCGGAGCCTATATTAAACTATTTTTAGTATGGGGTGCGGTTTTAATTTTGCTGGAGTTGGTGAGAACCAGAGGCAGGCTATTTTGTGATTGGTCGCTGCTTATGCTTCTTTTGTTTTGTTGTTTTTATGGTATTACGATTCTTACCCACAGAGGGGATACAACAGGGCAGAGTATCAATGCACTGATTTATATGGGACTTACCTTTTTCCTTGTATTTATGCCACAGAGAAGCTGGAGCAGGGAGGCGTATCAAAAGGATGCCAAGGCGGTGTCCCTGACGATAATAGCGGGTACCTTTGTGCTGTCTCTTGTGTGTATGGTAACGTATGTGTTGCAGATTAATGTGCGCTATAAGGCAGATGGTGTTATCTGCTATACAGGGATGCATGAAAGTCGGCTGTGGGGACTATATAATCCCAATGTAGGTGCAGTGCTGGCAGTAGTGTCCCTGATTCTTACAGCGTTTGCCATCGTGGAGATGAAAAAGAAGTGGTGTACTATCTTCGGTACGTGTAATCTGGTGCTGCAGTTTTTGGTAATTGTTCTGGCGGCGTCCCGGACGGTTATCTATGGAAGTGTGGGTTTCCTGTTTTTCTATTTGATTTACCTACTGCCGCGCATGAGTGGAAAGCGTTTTCGTGCGTCTGGGTTTTCTGGCTTATGGAAGCGTGTGCTGGTAAGCGGCATGGGGACAATTTTGTTGTTTGTTTTGCTGCAGGCGGCGACCTGGGGAATGGGCTATGTAACAGACTGGCTGGACTCTTCAGCCCATGCAGCTTCAACGGGAATTGTTCAGGTTATAAACCCTATTTCTCAGCGTACAGATACTACAGCAGATTCTAATGGTGGCATATTAAATGGCAGACAGTATATATGGAAAGCTGGTGTGTCTGTGTGGAAAACCTCGCCGGTACTTGGGGTAACCAAGGATTCTATTTACCAGTTAGGCAGGAAGCAGGTGCCCATTAAAAAGTATCGGAGGGCATTTAAACAGGGTGGTCTTCATAATCTGTATCTGACAGTGTTGGCGGCATCCGGTATTGTGGGATTTGCCATTTTGTTTGTATTTCTAGGTTATGGACTGAGTCGGATTGCCCGATATGGAAAGGGACTTAGAACCGTTTCTAAAAATGGCTGGTATCTGGCATCGGTTGCAGTTGTGCTGCTTTACCTGATTATGGAGTTGTTTGAAGCCAGAATTTTATATGAGCTTAATATTCATATGGTAATCTTCTGGTCCTTGGCGGGTATTATAAAGGGTGCCCATGATGTGAAAAAACGGGAAATTCAGTCCAAGTTCGTGGAAAAAACCGGTAGAAATCCAGGGCTTTGTGGAAAACTAAAGGAAGTAATGAGTAAAAATCAGAGGTTTTTATCTAATACCTCATGGCTTTTATTTGACAAGATATTCCAGATGGTGCTTTCGCTGGTGGTTATGTCTATTACCGCTAGATATCTGGGGAATTCTGCTTATGGTGTGTTAAATTATGGTTTAGCATTTGTAAATATATTTACCAGTGTATGTAAACTTGGTATCGATGCCATATTGGTAAATGAGATTGTAAAGAACAGAGAGAAAACAGCAGAGTATATTGGAACAACCATTGTACTTCGTATGGCGTCGGCATTTTGCTCTATTGTGATTACCGGAATTTTTGTCTGGATACTGAAGCCGGGACAGTGGCTGGTGCTTGCTATTTCTCTGATTCAGGCGGTATCGTTGTTATTTGTGGCATTTGATACCATTGATTACTATTTTCAGTCACTTCTTAAATCTAAGTATGCGGCCATATCTAAGTCTGCAGCGTATGTGACAGTTTCTGTA
>CAZLTS010000015.1:0-11262 GCA_964562495.1 uncultured Lachnospiraceae bacterium
CGAAAAACTATTGTCTAAAAGATTTGACAAGATTTCTTTTGTAGGTAGCGATGTATAATATTCTGTATCATCATCTTCATCATCGGATTGATTTACTTTTGCTGCAATATAAGTGCCATCGTTATACAAAACATAAATAGTTGGTTCTTCGTCCTTATTTACCTTATTTGCAGAATACCAAATTGAGTAATCTCCCTTACCGATAGCCGCACTTAAACTAACACTTGCATTATCACTCGTTGTGGAATTCTCTTCTGCCCCCACATCTTTAGATTCTTCACAGCCAACAATTCCCACCGCCATCATTACCACCATCATTGCTATTATTATTTTTTTCACAGTAATCCTCCTTTTAAAATATTTACTAGATTCCCAGATTCCCAAATACAGGAACCAATATCATAACTAAAATTCCCACAAGGATTAAACCAATAGGAATCATTAGCTTCGTTGATGCTTTCTCACCCTGCTGCTTTACCAGTTGCTTCTTCTCTTCCCAACATTCTGTTGCAGACATCTTAAGAAATTCCACCAATTCCCGGTTTCCTTTTGTCAGATTCTGAATCAGCAAAGAAGTAAACTTCTTTACTGTCTTTTGACCGCACCGATTTCCAAACTTTATGTATGCATCTATTTCCGACATACCATCCCGCATATTGGCGACAGACGTCTGCATCTCTTCATACAAAACGCCTTCTCCTGTTTTGGAAACCGTTGTCCACGCTTCCTTCATAATCATACCTGCATTTGTAAGAAGTGCCATTTTCGACAAAACCTCCGGAAAGTCTCTTGTAATACTTTCATTCCTTGCCTTAATTACGTCACTAATCTGCATATCCGCATACCAGTAACCACAGGCAGCTCCCAGCAGTCCAAACACAACTATCGCCGGTTGACCTGTCAACGGATAAAGTACAACTGCCACTATGGCAATCGTGACTGTCAGTGTAAGCTTCTCTGCCAGATTTACCCGATAATAATAATCCCCGTACTTCTCGCCATATACAATTTTGGCATCTGCAATATGCTTGCGGTCTCTGGCACTGTTATAAGAATAGTGAAACAGATGCAGAATGGCGAAACCAACGCCATACAAATCCTTTAGCAAATGTTCCTTAGAAGAAAGCGGCTCAATATATTCCCGATACTTCTTCGTGCCCCATACCAGTAATATAATCCATACAAGGACAAGCACCAGATAAATCGCAAGCACAACATATGGTGCTATAGAAATCATCTCTACCTCCCATTACAACTTAATATCTAATATCTTACGCCCAATCAAATAGGCGATAACAAAGATAACCAATGCGATGGTGACACCCAGAACACCGGAGGCAGATGTTAAATCAATCATGTCTCCGCCCATGCCCTTTAATAAAGCGACAAAAACAACCGGCATGGCCATCATAATATTCTGTTCATTTTTCTGTCCTGCCACCATAGTCTCTATTTCCATCTGGATTTCAATCTTATCGTTAATAATTCCAACCGTATTTTTTATAATATCCTTAATATTTCCCCCCTTCTCATAACAAGTTCCAAATACGGTGGCAAAGTTCTGAATATCACTTAGTCCGCTTCGTTCTGCAAAATCATCAAGCAGCTTTTCAATACGATAATTATTCCGGATTCCCCGGTTTATAATATCTACCTCTGTAATAATATCTGCATCCTCTGCAAACTGGATTTTCAAATCATCTTTTGCCGCAAGGAACGCATCTGTTACGTTTTTTCCTGCACTCAGCGATGCGGATATCGCCTCTAACATTTCCCTAAATTGCAGCAATAAATGATTCTGTCTCTTTTTTATAACGGACTTCGTATGTATCGGTATAAATAGAAAGCCCCCTATAATGCCTGCCACAAGAGAAACATACCAGCGTTCATAAAACACCCACATAACACAGGCACTGCCTGCAGCACCCACGCAATACCACAATACCTTCTGAGATGTCCCTGCATGAAATACGGCATAGTCTGTGGCATCCCCCATAAGACCTGTTTTTTTCTGCTTATTTTTCTGCTTTTTCTTCATAGCTTTTCACCTTATATCGTCTCATCACTACCGGATATCTTTAATTTCCAGTCGTGCACCAGTGGATTTCCTGTCCGCCTTAAATGACCTGATACTTTCTCCCTGGTACTGTTGTCATCTTCTTCAAATACATACAATGGATTTAATACAATCTCACCATTCTTATATTCCACCACTTCACAGATTTCCATCGTTTTCCTGGAATGGTCTCGTAATCTGGACAGATGTATGATAATATCCACCGCCGATGCAATCTGCTGCCGTATTGCATCTAAGGGCAACCCCACAGCGCCCTGCAGCACCATAGTTTCCAACCGACTTAACATATCTTTAGTTGAATTGGCATGTCCTGTAGAAAGCGAGCCATCATGCCCTGTATTCATGGCCTGCAGCATATCCAGTGCCTCTCCGCCACGGACCTCGCCAACAATAATACGCTCCGGTCGCATTCGAAGAGAGGATTTAATCAAATCCCGAATGGTAATCTGTCCGGCTCCGGCCGCATTTGCATTTCGACTCTCCATACTCACCAGATTGTCAATACCTGTAATCTGCAGTTCTGCCGAATCCTCGATTGTAATAACACGTTCGTCCTTCGGTATATAGTTGGATAATGCATTTAAAAATGTAGTTTTACCAGAACCAGTTCCGCCACTGATAAAGATGTTATACTTGGCACGTACCAATAACTCCAGCTTATGGGCGATCTCCCTTGTTAACGAGCCATAACGAATAAGCATGTCCATAGTCATAGGTGTCTTGGAAAACTTACGAATCGTCATAGTAGGTCCACATAACGCAATGGGTGGTAAAACAACATTCACTCGAGATCCGTCCGGCAGTCTTGTATCCACAATGGGATTGGCTTGATTTACCTCACGTCCTGCCATACCAACAATTCGCTGAATCACATCCTCCAGTCTCCGTTCACTCTCAAACGTCTGAGACAGCTTCTGTAGTCGTCCATTCTTCTCTATAAAAATATGATCCGGTCCATTAATCATAATCTCTGTAATATCATCATCTTGAATGATTGCATCCAGCAGTCCCAAACCCCGGATAGAGCTGTACACCCGTTCTGTCATTCGTACCCTCTGCTCAATCGGTAAGTATGCTGACTGCGTCTCTTCATATACAAACTTCTCAATGCTTTCATATAAATCATCATCGCTAAGTTGTCCAACAGCCAGTTCCTCTGCTACCCGATACTTTACCCGCTCAACGATTTCTGTTTCATCTATATTATTCACTTAGACCTCCAGTGTTTTCTTGATAAAATCCAATGCACTCATACGCTCCACAATTTGTTTTATATTCACAGCATCATACCTGGGCATACCTCCTAACACAGGGTACTTTCCCCTATCCACCGCAATGCCCGATTGGTTACTGAACTTGTTATATGCAATAGCAATACGAGGCAATATAGAAACTTCCTCCTGCTGCTCCTTAACCTCCAGAATCTCTGTCATCTTACCGAATTTACTCTTACTCGTTTCGCTTCCGTCCGAGACACATACAATCCTGCTAGAGATTGTGAACATACGAAATACCAGTTCATTCATATAGCTGCCTAAATCAATAATAATCACGTCAAACAGATCTGCTTTCTGCAAAATACCCACTAATTTTTCTGCATCACCTGCGTCTAATTCCAGCATGTCCATAGCTTGTGCACAGCTATCGAAGAAATATACGCCATCCGCATTCTGCTTTACAATGCTTTGAATCTTAAGTGTCATATTTCCCCGTTTACTCTTAAGCAGATAAATCAACTCGCTTAGATTGCCTTCTCCATGCGCCTGAAAGTACAAGCTGGCATCTCCAGTCTGTTCCAGATTTAAATACAGTGTCCGTTTACCGGATTTGGCCATCTGCAAAGCTGTTGCCGCAGCCAACGAGCTGCTGCCTGCTCCGCCATTAATAGAAAAAAAGGAGCATACTGATACCGTATTGCTCCCTACATGATTTGCGACTGCACCCACATTTTCTGCGTACAATCCCAATATTCCTTTATAAATATACTCTATTTTCTGGTATTTGCAAATTGCAAATATATCCTCTACACAGTCTACACCTGCAGTTTCTGTAAAATACGCAAATCCACAATTTTCGGGCATTCTGTCTGTATCAAAATGAAACTGTTCTGCCATAAGCCAGACATCTACCTTCTGATCCTTCAGGTTCTCATACGCAGCCTCATCCGATGTAAATGAATAAATCTCCATCTTATCTGCATACTGATTCTGAAATGCTGCCACGATTCGTTCTAAATATTGCTCATCCCCATCAATAATTGCTAGTCTTATTTTCATGTGTAAGCTCACTCCTATCCTATCACTGCCATGGTTGTCTTCTCCTTTAAGTCTGTCAAATTATGTCGAAACTATGTCTAATTTAATTTATAACACAACTATTGGTTGTTGTCAATAAATCCTTTTCGTTTTGTTTATTATAATTTGTTTGTTTCATACAAAGTTGCATATTGTACTCTTTTTATTTATATATGTCCATATAATACTTTAAACATTAAGTTGTGTCAACTGTTATTATGTATTATTTATTTAATTACGCTTATTAGTTGTTTCTTTTAAATCTTATTGCGTTTTTTATATATTCCTCTTAGCTGGTAAAATACAGATAGGAGTGCATAAAAACATCGCGCAAACCCGATTATATAAGAGCAGAATTAAACACTAGAGAAATGAGAGGTTACATGGAGAATTTAAAAAAATTACGGGAAAAGAAAGGCTTAAGCCAACAAAAACTGGCCGATGTATTTAATCTAAGCCAGCAATCTATTTATAAATATGAAAATGATATTAGCGATCCCAATTTAGACACGCTTAAAGATTTTGCTGATTATTTTGATACTTCTGTGGACTATCTCGTTGGGCATACGGATATCCCACAGAAGATTACAGAATATAAAGAATTTGATTTGAACAAAACAGAACAACAGCATATGCTGCAATACCGTAGATTATCCGCCAGCCAACAGCTTGCGCTGGATACCTTTTTAAAAAGCATGCTGCAATAAAAAACTGGATTTCACTTTGGAAATCCAGTTTTTCTAATTCTATATTTTTCTATCTCTAGGTCCGCATAGCACCATCTACTGACAGTACCTCGCCGGTAACATAGCTTGCCATATCACTTGCTAAGAATAAGAATGCGTTAGCCACATCCTCTGGCTCGCCAATTCTTCTTAGAGGAATCGGTGCGGAAACACGCTCTAATACTTGAGCAGGCAGTGCTGCTACCATATCTGTTCTTGTAACACCTGGTGCAACAGCATTTACACGAATATTATCTGGTCCTAACTCTCTGGCAAGAGATAATGTCATGCCATTTACAGCAAACTTACTGGTAGGATAACCTACACCAGAAGGCTGTCCACTGATACTTACCATGGAGCTTGTATTTAAAATAACGCCGCCGCCCTGCTCTTTCATAATCTTCGCTGCAGGCTGAATGGCATTAAATAATGCAGTTACGTTTAAATCCATAACCTTCTCAAATTCCCCTGGCTGATAGTCGTATAACTTGGTGCTCTGAGAAATACCTGCATTATTTACCAGGATATCCAGCTTTCCGTACTTTGCTGCCACTTCATTAATTACTGTTTCCACTTCCTTAGCATCCGTCAGATTCGGGCATCTGCCTTCTACTTCCCATGCAGGATTCTCTTCCTTTAAGGATGCCAGAGCCTTATCTACGGTTTCCTGTCTGGAACCAAATAAAACAACCTTACATCCATTCTCCAAATACTTCTTAACGATGGCATATCCAATGCCTCTTGTTCCACCTGTTACAACTGCTACTTTACCCTTTAACATAAACCTTCATCCTTTCCACTCTTCTGTTATTACGATGTCAGAGACAGCATGTATTTTGACTCTGACTTTGATACGAATTGCTCCGCTGCGAAGCAGCTTCCGCAATTCTACCGTCTTATATAATCATTATACCTTTTTTCACTGAAAAGTAAAGAAAAAGCTTTGTGCATAACTAAGCTAACATGCACAAAGCCTTCTGTTTTTACCTATTATAATGCGCTCTTATATAACATAAGAATGTCATCTTTTGTTGTACTTCTAGGGTTCACCAGTATATTACCGCTTTTCATTGCGTCATCTGCCATGGCGTCAAATTTAGATGCATCTACGCCAACTGCTTCCAAAGAAGCAGGAATCCCTAATAATGCGTTTAAATCTGCAATCGTTTTCACCAACAGCTCCGGTGTGAATTCTTCCGCCTTCACAGGTGCTTTGGCAATATAACGATAGATTTTATAATATTTTCCTGTATCTGCCAGTGCATTGTAATCTACCACAGTAGGTAACAAAATCGCATTGGCTACGCCATGGGGTACGTTGAAGTATGCACTAACCGGGTGGCTCATGGCATGGACATTCCCCAGTCTTGCCCAGGAAAATGCAATACCTGCAAACAGAGAGCCTACCAGCATATCCTCGGCTGCCTGTACATTTTTCCGGTTTGCCACATAACTTCTGATACTTCTGCCAATCAGCTCTAATGCCTTCTCTGCCATGGCATCAGAAAATGGAGATGCTGCTGTAGAAATATATGCTTCCAGTGCATGAATCATGGCATCCATACCACAAGCTGCTGCCACTCCGGCAGGCAGTGTTGTAATCAGCTCCGGATCCAAAATGGCATATGCCGGCAATAATTTATAGCTAAATACTGTTAATTTATAATTTCTGCTGTGGTCTGTAATAACGGAAAATGCCGTTACCTCAGAACCAGTTCCTGCTGTTGTAGGTATGGCAATTAAGGGAACGATTTCACCCGGCACCTTATCTGCACCTTCATATTCTGTAATGCTTCCGCCATATTTCGCCAGGATTCCTACTGCCTTAGCCACGTCCATGGGGGAACCGCCGCCCAATGCCACAATAAAATCTGCTCCGCTTTCTAAGAAAGCTGCTGTTGCCCGGTCAACTGTTTCTACAGAAGGATTACCCTCTGTTTCCGTAAAGGCATCTGCCTGCATTCCTGCCTGTTCTAATGCTTTTTTACAGGAATCTACCAAACCGATTTTATTTAAATGGGGACCGGATATTAAAAAAGCATGCTTGCCGCCCAATTGTTTTCCCAGTTCTGGAAGCTTAGCAATGCTTCCCTGTCCTGCCACAATATTCTGTGGTACAGAAAATGTAAAATAGCTCATGTCGTCCTCCTCTTACCACGTCTTTGTCTTATTCTACAAAGCCTTTAATCCGCAGATAATTTTTAATCAGTGACACACTGTTGTCCACGCCTACCTTCTCACTGTTAATGGTCAGGTCGTAATTTACCGGATTTGTCCAGTAGTTGCCGTGGGTATAATAAGCGTAATAATCTGCTCTGTATTTGTCTGTATTTCTTATAGTAGCTTCTGCTACTTCTCTGGTTACACCCATGTGCTCTATGGTTCGTTCAATACAGAAGCTTCTAGGTGCTTCTATATAAATACTGATAACATTATCTCTGCCTCGCAGCACATAATCTGCACATTTACCTACGATACAACAGCTCTGTGTATCTGCCAGATTCTCAATAATCTTTTTCTGGTATTCAAACAAGGTATCATCTGATACGAATTTCTCATTTCTGGAAATATAGTTTCTGGCTCTTGGCAGTCCACGTAAAAAGCCTGCAAATCCGCCGTTTGTACGAACCTTCTCATCTACTGCCTGAAACACTGCTTCGTCTAATCCGCTCAGTTGAGAAGCTAGTGTTAAAATTCGGTTCTCATAACAGCTAATGCCCAAATCCTTAGCCAGCTTAGAAGCAATTTCCTTTCCACCTGTGCCAAAGCCTCTGGCAAATGTTACAACGAAATTTTTCATAATCCTTGTCCTTCTTTCCTTAATCTTCTATATAACGCTTTAAAAATTCCTTTGTTCTGGCATGTTTCGGATTCGTAAATAATTCCTGTGGCGGTGCGTCCTCTGCGATATATCCCTGATCCATGAATATAATTCTAGATGACACATCTCTGGCAAATCCCATTTCGTGGGTTACAATAAGCATAGTCAGTCCTGTTGCTGCCAGCTTCTTCATAACATTTAATACTTCACCTACCATTTCCGGATCCAGTGCTGATGTAGGCTCATCAAATAACAACACTTCCGGATTCATGCACAGACCTCTGGCAATAGCAACACGCTGCTTCTGTCCACCAGACAACTGGCTAGGTTTAGCATTGATAAATGGTGCCATTCCTACTTCCTTTAAATGTAAAATAGCCCGTTCATATGCCTCTTCCTTAGAGATATGCAGCACCTTTCTTGTACCAACCATACAATTTTCCAATACGGTCATATTGTTAAACAAATTAAAGGACTGGAATACCATTCCCACTCTGGAACGATATTCATTAATCTCCTTTTGCACGTCTCGAATTTCCTTATCATGGTAGAAAATCTGTCCGGCTGTCTGCCGTTCCAGTCTGTTTACACAGCGAAGCAATGTAGACTTACCGGAACCGGAGGAGCCTAGGATACAAATTACTTCTCCCTTTTTTACAGAAAAATCTATTTTACGCAGCACCTGATGATCTCCAAAGGATTTGCTTAAATCTTTAATTTCAATTATTTTTTCTTCACTTTTCTTATCACGCATAAGCATTGTCCCTCCTATTGTCCATCATCCATGAATTCTACTGCCAGTGCATAATCCTTCTTACCCTGCATCCGCTTCTCAATTAACATAAATAAACGGTTAAAGACGAAGCACAGTACAAAATAGATTACAGCAATTACTAAATACGCTTCAAAGTACTTGTAGTAAGTACCACCAACTGTTTTGGCAACCATAAATAACTCGGATACTGCAATTACATTTAATACAGATGTCATTTTTAAATTCGTTAAAAACAGGTTGACCATTTCTGGAAAGATGTTTTTAAATGCCTGTGGCAGCACAACTACAAACATAGTTTTCAGTGGTGACATACCTAATGCATATGCTCCCTCCCGCTGTCCTAATTCAATAGAATTAATACCTGCACGAACAGTCTCTGACATATAAGCACCTGTATTTAAGAAGGTTACCAGGATACCGGCCGGCACCGGATTTAATTCTATGCCGGCCATACGCAGACCATAATAGATAACCATGGCCTGTACGATCATAGGCGTATCCCGAAAGATTTCTATATATATAGTAGAAACAATTTTTACAATTCGAAGCAGAATCTTCTTGACGATTCCGTCTTCCTTATTTATCTTGGCATCACCGATAATACCCATTACGAAGCCTAACATGAAACCGATGATGGTTCCGGCAATGGCAATATAAAGTGTTAGCCATGTGCCGTCTACGAACATCTTACCGTACTTTTGTACGAGAAAGATCATCCATTCTATGGAGTTGGTGGGAGATGTAATTGTCAACATATTCTGCCTCCTTTTGTCTGTATGGTCTTAACTACTCTGCAGATGGCATTAAGGTAATCATTGTTTCCATTAACTCATCCATGGTGTCCTTATCATTCCAACCAATGGCATCCATAGCATCCTGTAGCTTGTCTCTTAATTCTGTGTCACTTTTTCTTGTTGCAATACATACATTCGTCATTTCTGCATCATTTTCAAAAGCATCATTTTCATCTAACTCGATAATAACTAAGTCATCATTGGTACTCTGTGCAGCCAATGCAGTCGGTAAGTCAATAACACATACATCTGCAACGCCATTCTGAATTGCCATGAAGCATTCTGATGTTGTTTCGTAATTCGTACCTGTTACACCATCTGGAATCTGATCTAATAGATTAATCCAGCCTGTTCCTAACTGTGTTGTTACCTTTACGCCTTTTCCTGCCAAATCTGATAAGCCTGTGATATCCTCTAAACCAGAGCCCTTCTTAACTACCAGGCAGTTACTTCTGTAGTAATATACATCTGTAAAGGAGTAGGACTCTTCACGCTCTGCTGTTTTACCCATACCGGCAATAATACAATCATACTCACCTGCATCTAATGCAGTACCAATGGAGGTCCACTCAACCTTATGTACTTCCAGCTCCATTCCCATCTCATCTGCCAACTTCTGTGCTACAGCCACATCATAGCCGTATGCGTAATAATCTGTTCCGTAGATTTTTACTGCCTTAGAACCATCAGATAAGTCTTCGGTCAGCTGTGTCCAGTTAAATGGTGCATAGGCACATTCCATACCTACTTTTAAAACCTTCTTATCTGATGAACTTGTTGTGCTGCTATCCTCTGAGCCACATCCTGTTAATACAGTTACTGCAGTTACCACTGCCATAAAAATTCCTACTAATTTTTTCTTCATGTTTTTCTTCATATTCTTCACCTTCGCTGCAACCAACGTACGTTGATTGCGGTATTCCTTTCCTTTTTTGTTTACTTCCAGTTGCTATCTATATCAATTATCCAACCGCTTCTACAGCTTCCTTAATAATGGCAAATGCCTTATCACAATCTTCTTCTGTAATAATTAGCGGTGGAATCATACGAATGGTATGGGCTCCAATTGCTGTAATCAGCAAGTACCGGTCCATACATGCATGTTTTACATCTACGCCTGAAATAGTGTCATCAAATTCAACACCAACTAACAGTCCCTGTCCTCTTACTTCCTTCACATGAGGCAGTGTTGCTAACTGCTTCATAAAGTAAGCACCCATCTTCTCTGCATTACCAGCCAAATCTCTGTCTAACAGCTCATCAATTTCTGCCAATGCTGCTGCACAGCATACCGGGCTTCCACCAAAGGTAGTTCCGTGAGAACCTGGTGTAAATGCCTTAGCAACTTCACTTGTTGCACAAATAGCACCGATTGGCATTCCGCCGCCCATTGCCTTTGCCATAGATACGATATCCGGCTTAATGCCATAATGCATAAAGGACATTGGTTTACCAGTTCTGCACCAGCCTGTCTGTACCTCATCGATTAGTAACAGCATTCCTTTTTCATCACAGAACTGACGTAAGCCTGTCATAAATTCCTGTGTTGCCGGGTGTACACCACCTTCACCCTGTACTGGCTCTACCATTATGGCGATTGTATTCTCTGTACATGCATCTTTAAATGCCTGCAGGTTATTGTACTCTGCATAAGAGAAGCCGTCTGTCCTAGGACCGAAGCCAATCTGGCAGCCATTGTCCTGCTGACCGGTTGCTGACATAGCACCGAAGGTTCTTCCATGGAATCCCATCTTTGCAGTTACGATGTTGTACTTA
>CAZLTS010000016.1:0-10778 GCA_964562495.1 uncultured Lachnospiraceae bacterium
GCAAGGGTATAAACCGGCTGCTTTACAATGGCAAGCACCCCCTGAGGTGCCACAGTATCTGCCATCTGCTTAAACACCTGAGTACTGACGATTTCATAAGAAACCCCTGTCTGCAAAAGTGTGCCCTCCATCTCAGCCTGCAATGCTTCCGATACAAATACCTGCTCTACATCCTTAGCCGGTACCTCTGAAAGAAGACGCCTTCCTTCTGCCACATAGCACTGCTCCTTTTTTCGCTGTTTTGTTTTTTCCAGAAGCTGTGTTACCCGTTTTACCTGTTTATTTGCCGTTGAAGTAATCATACATCCTCCCTGCCTAAACGTGTACTACTTAATTTTTTTACTGACCACTGCCACATTGTTTTGTCCCAGTGTTTCCTCCAGTATGGCAAGTACCTCTCTGGACGCCTTAATATTCCGATTTGCACTCCATCTTTTCTGCTGCTTTTCTGCCATTAAGTAAATTATTACTTCATCCTGTCCCTCATAGGGGCTAAGCAGCGTGAAAAGCTTCTCCTCCACATCCAGATATTGTTGCTTGGTAGGAAATCGTAGCCACACTGTTTTCGGTACCTCGTCAAATTCATAGATAACATTACCAATTACCTTGCCATTTGCTTCCTCTTCTACCGTAGCAATACCCTTGATATAGAGCTTGGCATCCTCCTTTATAAGATTTCTGTACTTTTCATAGGTTCTTGGGAATATAATGACCTCTACCGTTCCGTACAAATCTTCAATTGTTAAAAATGCCATAATCTGATTTGTTTTCGTTGCCTTAATAGTGATGCCTTCTACCATTCCACCTATTACAGTATCCGCCCGGTCACCAACCTTTACTTTTCCTTCTTCATCTAACATGAAATCTGCAGTAGAGTTGGTAATCACCTGCTTCCACTGTTCCTCGTAATCCTCCATAGGATGACCGCTTACATAGACACCCAGCACCTCTTTTTCAAATGCCAGCATGGTTTCTTTATCATATTCCTCCACATTGGGCATGGTAATTTCATAATCCTTCTTTTCCTCTTCTCCTGCAAAGTCGAACAAAGACATCTGCCCGGACATGGTATTTTTCTTATTGTGCGCTACATTATCAAGAATCCGGCCATAGACAATAACTTTCTGCTTCCGATTGCCCTCTAGGGTATCAAAAGCACCTGCCTTAATAAAATTCTCAATTGCCCGCTTATTTACTTCCTTGTCAGACATCCGCCTAATGAAATCCTCCAGATTAGAAAATGGACCATGAAGCTTCCGTTCCTCCACGATATGGTCAATTACATTGCGTCCAATACTTTTAATGGCTGACAGAGCAAAGCGGATTTTCCCGTCATATACAGAGAAATCCCGTTCTCCCAGATTAATATCCGGCGGCAGAATCTCGATTCCCATATTCCGGCACGCTACGATATACTCTGCCACCTTAGCAGAATTATCAATCACCGACGTCATCAGTGCCGCCATAAATTCTACTGGATAGTAATATTTTAAATACGCAGTCTGGTAAGAAACCACTGCATAAGCTGCCGCATGGGATTTGTTAAAGGCATATTTTGCAAAATCAATCATGCTGTCATAAATACGGTTGGCAACTTCCTCAGAAATGCCATTAGCAATACATCCTGGCACCTTCTGTTCTTCATTTCCGTATACAAAAACCTTCCGTTCTGCTTCCATAACCGACAGCTTTTTCTTACTCATGGCACGGCGCAGTAAATCACTTCGTCCCAAAGAGAAGCCTCCCAAATCACGAACAATCTGCATTACCTGTTCCTGATAAACAATACAGCCATAGGTGGGCTCTAAAATAGGCTTTAACTGTGGGCAGTCATACACAATGCTATCCCTGTTATTTTTACCATTAATATACTTGGGTATAAAATCCATGGGACCCGGTCGATAAAGAGAAATTCCGGCAATAATATCCTCTAGATTCTCCGGCTTTAATTCCTTCATAAAGCTTTTCATACCGGCAGATTCTAGCTGGAATACCCCGTCCGTTTTTCCGGTACCAATTGATGCAAGCACCTGTTTGTCATCATAGTCGATTTTACCCATATCTATGATTTTGCCTGTACTCTTCTGTGCCAACCGGGCAGCATTCTGAATCACCGTTAAGGTCCGCAGTCCCAGAAAGTCCATCTTTAGCAGTCCCAGTTCTTCCAATGTAGTCATAACAAACTGGGTGGTAATCGAACCATCAGAGGCTCTGGATAAGGGCACATATTCATCTACATTCTTCTGACTGATTACTACCCCTGCCGCATGCATGGAGGTATGTCTTGGCAGACCCTCCAGACGTTTGCTCATATCAATCAGATTACGCACCTGCGCATCTCCTTCATACAGACGCTTTAGCTCCGGATTAACCTGTAGTGCCTTATCAATGGTCATGCCCAGCTCCGTAGGAATCTGCTTGGCAATCATGTCCACTGCACCATAGCTCATATCCAATACCCGGCCTACATCCCGAATTACACCTCTGGCCTGCAGCGTACCGAAGGTTACAATCTGCGCCACCCTGTCTTTTCCGTATTTTTCCACTACATAATCGATGACCTCCTGTCTTCTTTCATAGCAGAAATCTACGTCGATATCGGGCATGGATACACGTTCTGGATTCAGGAAACGTTCAAACAGTAAATTATATTTTAACGGATCGATATCCGTAATCTTCAAACAATAGGACACAATACTGCCGGCAGCGGAACCACGTCCCGGTCCTACCATAATATCATGCTCCTTAGCATAATTAATAAAATCCCACACGATTAAGAAGTAATCCACATACCCCATATTTTTAATGGTTGTAAGCTCATACTCCAATCTCTGTTCAATGGCTTCCGTAATAGGATTGTATCGTTCCTCTAAGCCTTCCCGGCATAGCTTATTTAAGTATTCCCATGAAGTCATGCCATCTGGCACATCATATTTGGGCAGCTTCTTCTCCCCAAATACGATTTCCACATTACACCTTTGGGCAATGGCATGGGTATTTTCTAAAGCCTGGGGAATATAAGGAAATAAGTTCCTCATCTCTTCCTCAGATTTTAAATAATACTGACCGCCTTCATAGCGCATCCGGTCTTCGTCTGCCACCTTTTTCCCGGTCTGGATACACAATAAAATATCGTGGGCTTCCCAGTCCTCTGCATAGGTATAATGTACATCATTGGTACAAACCAACTCGATGCCGGTTTCTTTGCTCATTTGCAACAGTCTGGCATTGACCATTTTCTGCGCCGGAATGCCATGGTCCTGCAGCTCTAAGAAAAAGTTTTCTTTGCCAAATATAGACACATAACGCAATGCCGCCTTCTTGGCATCTTCATACATCTCCCGCTGCAGGTAACGCTGTACCTCTCCTGCCAGACAGGCAGACAATGCAATAACACCTTCATGATACTGCTCTAAAATCTCGTAATCCACTCTTGGCTTATAATAAAAGCCGTCAACAAAACCTGCAGAAACGATTTTCATCAGATTATGATATCCTTCATTATTCTCTGCCAGCAGCACCAAGTGGTAGTAACGATCCTCCCCGCTTCCTGACTCTCTGTCAAAGCGGCTTCCCGGCGCCACATAGACCTCACAGCCGATAATAGGCTTAATGCCTGCTTCCTTTGCTGCCCGGTAGAAATCAATTACCCCATACATAACGCCATGGTCTGTGATTGCCAGGCTGTCCATACCAAGTCCGGCTGCTTGTTTTGTTATCTCCTTAATCTTACTGGAACCGTCCAGCAAGCTATATTCTGTATGCACATGTAAATGTGTAAACGCCATGGCCTCCTCCTTATCCTTGTATAACGAAAGAGGCAGGGTTTTCGCCTGCCTCATGTGGGCTTAACCCGGTGGATATTAGTCCGGATTGTTGCCTAAATATTCTTCAATATTCTCTATTGCTTTCGCCTCATCTTCGCCTTCTGCCACTACAGTGACATCTTCACCTGCTGCCAGTCCCAATGTCATCATTCCCATAATGCTTTTGGCGTTAACGCGCTTCGTCCCAACCTGTACATAAATATTGCTGTCGTACTTACTTGCTACCTGCACAAAAACTGCAACGGGTCTTGCCTTCAAGCCTTCCTTAATTGCAATGGTTATGTCTTTAGAAATCATATTTTTCCTCCTTGCCTACTCCTTATGTCCTCTGCGATGTCACCTAATTTCCGCAGCCTGTGATTCACACCGGACTTTCCCACCGGTGGATTCAACATGGTTCCAAGCTCCGCCAAGGAAGCCTCGGGGTATGAAAGCCGCAGTCTAGCCACTGCCTCTAACCCTTCATTTAAAGTAGATAGTCCCTGTTCGCTGTCGATATACTGAATGTCAGCAATTTGTTTTGACGCCGTTTTTGCAATCTTGTTCAAATTCGCAGTTTCACAGTTCACCTGCCGATTCACTGTATTACGCATATCCTTTAATATACGGATATTCTCCAGCTTCATCAGCGCTACATGGGCTTCCATAATATTCAACACATCTACAATCTGTTCACTTTCCTTTAGATACACTACGAAATGACGCTTACGCTCTACAATCTTGGCCTCTAGTTCAAAATGTCTTAGGATATCCTGAAGCTGTTTGGCTTTGTCCATGGTAGGACAAACAATCTCAAAATGGTAAGAACTGGTGGGATCATTCATAGAGCCTGCTGCCAGAAATGCTCCACGTACAAATGCGCGCTTACAGCAATCCTTCTTAACAACTGTATTCTCTAAGGATAAATCCTCTTTAATTTCTCCATCCCCATGAAGTAATTTCACTGTTTCCAGCAATCGGATCGTATCTTCGTGACTACGTATATGTATGATATATGTCTTCCCTTTTTTTAAATATGCACCTTGTCGCACGGAAATGTCCGTATCTATATTAAATGTTTTTTTCAATAATGTAAAGCACTTTCTTGCCACACTGATAATTTCTGTCCGGATTTGCAGGCTGTATTTGTCCTCTTCGGATATATAAATATGCCCGCACAAACTGATAATTGCCGCGATTTCTGCAATCTTACAGTGTCTTGCAGTGTTTACCTGTCTGGATAATTCTTCCCTAACTTCCTTCGCAAACGACATAATTACCTCTTAAACCAGTTTGAATTTATTTGAAGCTTGTACCGTGATTTCCTTTGACCATATCTCTGTGCTCTATCCGCACACCCAGGCTGGTGTCAGCACTTAAATGTTCGTACAGTTTACATGCAACTGTAACGGATCTGTGCTTTCCGCCTGTACAGCCAATGGCAATTACCAACTGGTTTTTACCCTCTTCTATATAGTGAGGTATTAAAAAATCAATCATATCATTCAGTTTATCTATAAATTGATGTGATTCCTCTGATGCCATAACATAGTCCTGGATTCGTGCATCTTCCCCTGTCAATTCCCTTAATTCCACGTCGTAATAGGGATTGGGCAGAAAACGCACATCAAATACCAGGTCTGCGTCTACAGGAATTCCGTTTTTGAAACCAAAGGACATTACTGTAACAAACAAATTTTTGTACTCTTTGTTATCCTTAAAAATCTCTTCTAACTGAACGCGCAGCTCTTTAGACAACAGCTTACTTGTGTCAATGATGACATTAGCCCGCTGCCGCAGAAATTCCAATGCCTGCCGTTCCTTCACAATTCCTTCATTCACCCGTCCGTTTATTGCAAGCGGATGGTTTCTTCTGGTTTCCTTATATCGTTTAATCAGTGTCTGGTCATTGGAATCCAGAAATAAGATCTCATATGCGTACTGCTTTGCCTCTAATGTATCAAGCACCTGTCCCATTTCCTTTAGTGCCTGTCCGCTTCGAACATCAACGCCCAAAGCGACTCTGTCTATGGATTGGGAAGTGGACTGCGTAATCAGCTCTGCAAACTTGTCAATCAGAACAACTGGCAGGTTATCCACACAAAAGTATCCAATATCTTCTAATATTTTCAATGCGGTACTTTTTCCTGAGCCCGACATACCAGTTACGATTACGAAACGCATACGCTACCTCCATATAAAATTACTAACCTAAAAATTTCACTTCCGGTTCCAGCATGACACCTGTCTGCTTATAAACCGTTTCCTTTACATCTGTAATTAACTGCATCACGTCAGCGGCTGTTGCGCTGCCTGCATTCACTACAAATCCACAATGCTTTGTCGATACCATGGCATCCCCCACCTGGTAACCGCGCAATCCACACTCTTCAATAAGTTTGCCTGCAAAATGGCCCTCCGGTCGTTTAAATGTGCTGCCTGCACTTGGGTAATTTAATGGCTGCTTTTCTCTTCTTCTTCCATTCAAATCCTGCATCAGGGCTAAAATTTCTTCCCTGTTGCCCGACTTTAACTGAAGGCTTGCTTCTAGTACAATGTAATGCTTCTTAGCAACCACACTTGTCCGATACCCCAGCTCCAACGCCTGATTATCCAGAACTACAACCTCATTCCTGTCATCAAGCACAGTGGCAGAGATTAAGATGTCCTTCATCTCCCCACCATAGGCACCTGCATTCATAACCACAGCACCACCTAAGGTTCCCGGGATTCCTGATGCGAATTCCATACCACTCAGTCCGGCTTCCATAGCCTGATTTGCCAGCTTTCCAAGCATAATACCGCTTTGTGCTGTCAATGCCCCTGTTTCCTTCTCTAAGGTACATGCTGCAAATTCATTACCTAATGCAATGATTACGCCACGATATCCTGCATCTGACACCAAAAGATTACTGCCATTTCCAATGACTGTACAGGGAATCTGTTCTGTTTTACATAGCCCGATAATCTCACATATCTCCCTGACAGAAGACGGCGTTACATAATAATCTGCCGGTCCACCAATACGAAATGACGTATGCTTCGCCATAGGCTCCTGCTGCCACACGTGGCTTGCGCCGGCGATTGCAGTTAAATCTTCCAGTTTCATGATGCTCTCCTTGTTACTCAAACTGTTTCGCAATGTTTTGCTGCACACGATTATATAATTCCTGTGCCGCATTGTATCCCATCTTCTTCTGACGGTGGTTAATCGCTGCAGATTCTACAATAATCGCAACATTTCTGCCCGGTCTGATTGGGATATGATGACAGACCACCTTATTGCCTAAGAAATCAGTATACTGATCCTCCAGTCCCAGACGGTCATACTCCTTTTCCTTGTTCCAATGTTCCAGCTTAATGCACAGGTCGATTCCCTGTGTCTCTTTAACGCTTTGGATACCATATAAAGTCTTAATATCTATAATGCCAATACCACGAAGTTCAATAAAATGTCTCGTTATGTCTGGTGCGCGTCCCATTAGCGTCTCATCACTGACTCGGCGAATCTCAACAACATCATCACTTACAAGACGATGTCCACGCTTAATCAGCTCTAGTGCGGCTTCACTTTTACCGATGCCGCTTTCTCCCATAATCAAAACACCTTCACCATACACATCCACCAAAACACCATGAATAGAAATACATGGTGCCAGCTGTACATTCAGCCAGCGAATCAGTTCTGCCATAAATGCCGACGTATCCTTTTCTGTTACCAGTACAGGAACGTTGTGTCTGTTGGCAGCCTCTAAAAACAGCGTATCCGGTTCTAATGCACGACAGAAAATAACACAAGGAATATTTCCTGATGCAAACTTATCATAGATCAGCTTCTTGCGTTCGTCATCCAGTCCCTGCAGGTAAGTATATTCCACAAACCCGATTAACTGCACACGTTCTGCATCGAAATGATCGAAATACCCGGATAGCTGAAGTGCCGGTCGATTGATATCAGGCACCTTGATTTCGGCCTTGGATAAATCAATATCCGGCGTCAGATTCTTCAATTGATAATTCTCTACAATCTTGGAAACTTTGACTGACTCCATTCTGTCCTCCATTCTGTCGTCTATTCGACTACATATTCTGTGTTATCATAACACACCTTTACTGCATTTGCCAATACGAAAACGAAAAAAGATTCCATAATCTTAGTGAAAAAATTCATAAACTGCCCTTGCAGACCGGGCATTCATGGATTCTGTCTGTTCTAATTCTTCCTCACTGGCCTCACTAATGGCTTCTAAGGTTTTAAATCGGCGAAGAAGTGCTTTCCTTCTTACATCCCCTACACCAGGAATATCATCAAGCAGAGAGTGAACCTGACCCTTGCTTCGCAGCTCCTGATGATAGGTAATGGCGAAACGATGTGCCTCGTCCTGAATCCGGGTAATCAACATAAATGCTTCACTTCGGGTATCAATAGGAATCTCCACATTATTATAATAAAGTCCCCTTGTGCGGTGATTCTCATCCTTCACCATGCCGCACACAGGAATGGTAAGGCCCAGCCGTTTTAATACCTCCAGGGCCACATTCACCTGTCCTTTTCCACCATCCATTAAAATAAGCTGTGGAAACCGGGTAAAGCTTCCCAGGGCATTATCCAGTCCCTTTTCCTTTAAAGTATCCCGTTCCTTTAAGCCATGGGTAAACCGTCTTGTTAATACCTCGTCCATGCTGGCGTAGTCATTTGCCCCTTTTACCCACTTAATCTTAAATTTCCGATAATCACTGCGCTTGGGCTTACCGTTTTCGTACACGATCATAGAGCCTACTGACTCAAAGCCACTGATATTGGATATATCATAAGCCTCCATACGAGTTACATCTTCCAGTCCTAAGAGTGCTCCAATCTCTTTGGCTGCCCCGGTTGTACGAAGCTGTTCTATTTTTAATTTCTCTTTATCCTTCGTTAAAATCATCTTGGCATTTTTCTGTGCCAGCAGCATAAGTTTATTCTTCTCTCCCTTCATAGGAACATGAATGGTAACCTTACTGCCTCGTCTGGTACTTAACCACTGTTCAATAATCTCCTGCTCATGAATGGGAAGCTGCACCAGTATTTCTCTTGGAATAAACGGGCTTCCTGCGTAATGCTGTTTAATAAAGCTTGTTAAAATGTCCTTGCCTCCATCTTCCGGTGCAATAGACAAATGAAAATCCTCTCTGCCTAACAGCTTACCATTTCGAATAAAGAACACTTGGACAACTGCATCAAAATCCTCTGCGTAGTAGGCAATTACGTCCCGGTCCTCCATCTCACTGGAAGTAATCTTCTGCTTATCAGCAACATGCTGCACACTGGTACGCAAATCCCGGTAGTAAGCCGCTTCCTCATATTCCATCATCTCTGAAGCAGCATACATTTTCTCTTCCAGCATATGCAAAATAGGTTCAAAATCCCCCTTTAAAAATCCCAGCACCTGCTCCACAGCTTTGCCATATTCTTCCCTGGAGATACAGCCGTTACAAGGAGCATTGCATTGTTTAATGTGATAGTTTAAACAGGGTCTTTCCTTCCCTATATCCCGAGGCAGATTCTTTCTACAGGTACGAATCTGAAATAACTTCTGCAGAAGCTCCATGGTATCCCGCACTGCCGCCCCACTTGTATATGGACCGAAATATTTATTTTTATCCTTTTTCATTTTCCGCACCATAAGCAGACGCGGAAAGGCTTCTGCTGTGGTAACGCAAATATAAGGATAGGTTTTATCGTCCCGCAGCATGGTATTATATCTGGGCCTGTGTTCCTTAATCAGATTACATTCCAGAATTAACGCCTCTAGCTCGGAATCAGTTACAATATATTCAAACCGGGCAATATGTGTAACCATCTTCTCAATCTTGGGTGACTTATTGGTACTCTCCCGAAAATAAGAACGTACCCGATTACGCAAGGAGATAGCCTTGCCAACATAAATAATGTTGTCATGGCTATCTCTCATTAAATACACCCCAGGTGAGCGGGGTAACTTCTTTAGTTCTTCATCAATATTAAACATACTCTACTTCTATTTCTCCATCATTGGTAATAGTAACCTGCTTGCCACCTTGTACCAAATGGAAAATCTCCATAAACTGTGCACCTGTAATGGTTTCCTTCTTATATAAGAATTCAGCCAGTTTATCCAGAACCGGGCGGTTGTCCTCTATTAACTTCACTGCCCGTTCATAACTTGCTTCTAACATCTTCTGCACTTCATCATCTACTAATGCTGAAGTAGCATCTGAACACTCTAGGTGGGTTGCCCCGCCTAAATACTGATTCTCTATGGTCTCTAAGCTCATCAGACCAAAGCGTTCTGACATACCATACTGGGTAATCATGGCACGTGCCAGCTTCGTTGCCCGCTCGATATCATTGGAAGCACCTGTTGTTACAGAATCAAATACAACAGACTCTGCCGCACGTCCGCCTAACAGTGTTGTCAGCTTAGCCTCCAGTTCGTCCTTACGCATCAGATACTTCTCTTCTTCCGGCACCTGCATAACGTAACCTAAGGAGCCCATCGTTCTTGGCACAATGGTAATCTTCTGCACAGGCTCTGCATCTTTCTCAAGGGCAGTAACCAATGCATGACCAATCTCATGATATGCCACCGTTTTCTTCTCCTCTGGACTTAAGATACGGTCCTTTTTCTCCTTACCGGCAATAACCACTTCAACGGATTCAAATAAATCTGCCTGTGAAATAGCATTCCTTCCATGCTTGACTGCGTTAATAGCAGCTTCGTTAATCATATTCGCCAGGTCAGAACCTACTGCACCGGAGGTTGCCAGACCGATTGCTTCCAAATCTACGGTATCGTCCATCTTTACATTCTTAGAATGCACACGCAAAGTATCTACACGCCCCTTTAAATCCGGCTTATCCACAATTACTCTTCGATCAAAACGCCCTGGTCTTAAAAGTGCCTGATCTAATACTTCAGGGCGGTTGGTTGCTGCTAAGATTACAACACC
>CAZLTS010000017.1:0-10475 GCA_964562495.1 uncultured Lachnospiraceae bacterium
ATTATTTTTTGCTGATTTCTTGTCGTTTTCGACAGCTCGATAATAATACCAAAAGGTGTCGACTTTGTCAACACCTTTTTTCAAACTTATATAAACTTTTTTATTTACCGGAAGTCTGCTGGTAAATTTGCTTTGCCTCTCCCACGGTTGCTGCTCTGCCGCTTTCCATAATAGAAATTAATGTTTCCGTTTTAAGTGAGTTCATAAATTCATTTCCTACATAGTTTCCATAGTGGGTCATAAGCTCCTGGCGCATCTGCTTTGACTTCTGCTGCATCTCTGTAATTGCATTGCCCATTTGGACGGCCTGATTCTTTGTTTCCTGGATTCTGGGCTTATACTGTTCGGTTATCTCTGCTACAATGACAGGGCGAGTATTGCTTTCAAATTCCTCTAGTGCCGCCTTCTTCTTCTCTCCTGCCTGCTCAATACTATTTTCCAGTGTTACAATTTCATCATCGAAGCTTCCCAGTCCATAATGGCTTTCATCCGGATCCTTGTGAATCCGTTGTTTAATAGCACGAATGGTGTCTGCATTGGCACGAATGGCATCACGCTGTCCTCGCATTTCCGTCAACACTCCATGATGTTTATCCTTCGTACACATGCGAATGCCTACATATACTGCCACCTCTACAACTACAATGCCAATCCACAGCAGAATTTCAGCCCACTTTGGCCAAGGAAGAAATAGCACAATGACCCAGGGAATCACACCCACTGCCAGTATCCAAACCAATAGATTCAGGAAACGTTCTTTTTTTCCCTTTGGCAGATACATTAGATAGAAAATACCTGTATTACAATAAAAGGGTACTTTCTTTTGCTTAAACAAACTTTTAATACTTCCATTAATCCGCTTATTCTCCTGTACCAAATCACTGGTTTCTTCTTTTATTCTGGCACGCACTCCCCGACTTTTAGCTTTTTCCCTATGGTTTCTTGTTGCACGAAGCCGTGTCTGATCCTTTTCTATTTCTTCATCAAAAGCATTTGCCAGCTCTTCTCGTCTCTTTTTTAAAACTGCTGCCAGATTATCCTGCATTTTCTTTTCCAAAGACTGGGCATCTTTATTAAGCTGCTGCCATTGCCCATTTGCCTCCTGAATATCCTTCTCCTGCTGTTCATAGGCCAGAAGTGCTTCATGAACCTCAGTTAATGCTTCCTTACCTGCATCCAAAATACTTGTTTCCATCCTTTACTTCCTTTCCTGTTTACAATTCAACCATCCTAATACGTTAAGTGCATATCTCCATTTCTGATTAGCTTCATTCTACGCATGACTTCTGCAATTCCCAATGTGACAGCCCCTGGTAAAATAAAGTGCATAATAAGAATCTCCAGCATAACAACTACAGGAGAGCCACCTGCCGCCGTCATGGTTTCGTAAGTCATAATCTGTCCTACAAAACCGGCACTGCCCATACCAGACCCTACAGGATTGCTTATCATTTTCAATAATACTGTCGAAATCGGTGCTAAAATGGCGCTGGATAAAATCGAAGGAATCCAGATGAAAGGGCGTCTTATAATATTAGGAACCTGCAACATGGAGGTTCCTACTCCTTGGGCGATAAAGCCACCGAATCCATTGTCCCGGTAACTTGCTACTGCAAAGCCTACCATCTGGCAACAACAACCTATAGTTGCTGCACCTGCTGCCAAGCCACTGATGCCCATGGACACGCCAATGGCTGCTGAGCTAATGGGCAGAGTCAGAATCATACCCATTAAAACCGATACCAAAATACCACCTACAACAGGCTGTGCCTCTACATTCACATTTACCAGCTCGCCCAGATACTTCATAGCGCTGGAAATAGGAGGGCCTAGCAAAAGTCCGACAACGCTGCCACTACCAATAGAAACAAGGGGTGTCAGCACGATATCTAATTGTGTCTTACCTGCCACCAGATGTCCTACCTCTATTGCTACAAAGGCTGCCACAAATGCGCCCAAGGGTTCTCCCGGTCCACTTAGTAAAACGGCATCAGATAAAGCCGTATTTCCTGACACCGTTGTCAGCGTTCCTGTTACAAGCACACCACCAGCCAGAAGCTTAGAAGCAAACGCACCTACCATGCCTGTTACCGCTGCCGACACAGTGACAAGGGGACCTTCTTTAAAACGACTGGCAACACCAACACCAATGCCTGCTCCGGTTATAGCCGACGCCAGTTTGCCGATCATATATATGTAGTCACCTACTGTTCCCGGCACATACTTACCGATCTGCTGCAAAATTGTTCCTATAATTAAAGTAGAAAACAAGCCCAGTGCCATTCCGCTTAATCCATCTATAAATATATGATTTAACCACTTTTTCATTTCTTTCTTCGCTCCACCTTCATTCTTGCTTCCTTTGCCGTTTCAATATCACGAAGCTCGTAGTATATTACAACCAAAAGCCATAGTGCCGCACCTAACCAAATTACATTAAAGACCATATTCACTGCTGCCACACTACTGATTCCAGTTAAATCCAACATATACTCCAAAGGCAACGTACACGCAAAACAGAGTGCCGGAAGTAATACCCGATTTCCACCCTGCTTTCCATATTTTGCCAACTTTTCCACAAATCCATACCCCATATATACAAGTCCGCCTGCAAAACCAATATAATTAATGGTTTCGCAAACCATACCAAAGATGCTGGCAATCAATGTACCTGTGGCAAATGCGCCATCCTCTCCTGCCGACAGCTGTACTCCTGCAAGCTGAAATCCACAAATTCCTACATAATATACAATCGTTACCACAATAGAAACAAGCATAAACTGCTTCATTCGTCGAAAGCAATGGCTGTCCGCTGCCAGCTTCCCAGCGCCCCAGTAAAGCATCACCCTGCCTGCCAACATCGTAAAAATACTAATCACAGGAAACGGCAAAATACTAAGAAGTGCTCCCCATAGGAAGCAACGAAATGCCTTGGGTTCATAGTCTGCCGTTATATCTTTTCGTGTCTTTTGTTCCATTATCATATTTTCCTTTCTGTTATGCATCTTATTTTAACGTGTTTTATAGGAAAATACAACTTGAAACCAACTGAAATCTTCACAATTTTGTAAAACGCATTGGCTTTTCCCCTTTTGTATGCTACTATATTTAGGCAATTGCGTGAATATTGGTAGAAAGGGGAACCACATGCGAATCTGGTTTAAGATAATGAAGGAAAACAGAATGGTAAAGGACACTACTATCACCATGTCTGATGATACTATGACGCGGACACAGAAAATATTTGATGGACTGGAGCAGGCCTGCTATGCCTTCGACCTGGGGCAGCCCATTTGGTTAGAGCATAATATTGGGGAATTTAAAAAGCGGGGTCGAACCCGCTTTCTAAAAGATAACTTCGTTGAAGTCATTGATTTTGATTATCTGGACATGCACATAATAGAAGAATAAATGATTACTCTGCGAAGCTTTCGCACCAGGCGTTACTTACCTCTTTTAAAATATCCCATTCCTTTGCTGAATAGGCATCATAGACGCCCAGCACAGGGAATCCTGCTTTCCGGGCTGTTCCGGCAGCATGAAGGGAATCCTCTACTACAAGGATTTCCTCTGCTGCTGCCCCGAAGCGTTCCTGACAGGCCAGAAAAATATCCGGCTGACGTTTCCCTACATTGATTTCATCACTGGTTAGCATAAACGAGAAATCATCTAAGATTCCATATTTCCTGCAAACTGCCTCCACATTAATCCGGTCTGATGCTGTGGCGATACACATTGAAACGCCCTCCTGCTTTAAATCCGCAAGCAGCTCTAATACCCCGGGCTTAATCGGAATCTCTCTGGCGTACTTTTCTCTGGCTCGATGAATAATTTCCAGAGACAGTGCATCCACACTATCCGGCAGTGCAAAATAATCTGCGACGAATGCAGCCCCTTCCATAAGGCCTAAGGTCTTAAGTCTAAGGCTTGCCTCCTGATTCATCACAAAGCCTCTGGCGCCAAGCATCTCAATATCCAACTGACGCCACATCCACATAGAATCTACCATCGTTCCATCAAAATCAAAAATTATATATTTGTATTGCTTTATAAATGCTTTCCAATTATTCATGAAAATCTCCATTCTACGCCATGCTTTTACTGAACCGGTCTTACAATTAATACAATGTCATCCCGAATATAATCATAACTTGTTTCCGCTACGGACATGGTTGAGCCATTGGCGTGAATAATCTTACCATTACCTACATACATAGCAACATGGTCAATGCCTAAGTAACGACCATTTGGCGTAGGGTCTGCATCAAAGAACATCAAATCACCTACCCGAAGCTTGGATTCGCTTACATTTTTATATGCAATAACCTTACCCTTCTGTTTATAGTAAAGTGCCTCAGCTGCTGCCGTAGGTGCCCAGGTTCCACTTACACCCATAGTAATACCAACCGTCTTATAACAACGCCATACAAAAGAGCTGCAGTCATAATAATTTTTTGACATACGATAAGTCTGACTGTATGGTGTCCCCAGTACACTGTAACCGCGGTTCACTGCCTTTACTGCCTTCGCTTTACCGACAGCTACGATAATCTCCTGCTCCAAGCCATCTACATTTACAGTTACCACTGTGCTTCCATAGGCAACTGCCTTAATCTTACCCTTAGCGGATACAGTTGCTATTTTCTTATTCTTCACCGTATAAGTCACTGTACTTGTGCTTTTCAGTCCGCTCACTTTAATCGTCGCTGTCTTACCCTTTGTAAGTACATAGGTTGTCTTTGAGAAGGTAGGCGCTGACACAATAATCTTACAGGAAATCTGCTTGCCGTCTACCTCGGCTGTAATCGTAACGGTTCCCTTCTTTTTGGCTGTTACAACACCATTACTTACCGTTGCCACACTGACATCCGAACTCTTCCAGCTTTTCGCCACACTATATGTATCTGTTCCACTAAACTTTAATTCTACCGTTTTGCTTTTTGCAATGGTGTATTTTGTATTTGCAAACTTCGGATTGGTAATGGCTACATTTTTACTGATTGCATAGGATGCGCCCTGAGGAGATGTAAAGGTTGCCGTCACCTTAACCGTACCTGCTTTTATACCTGTCACCTTACCTGTCTTGGCATTTACAGTAGCAATACTTGTATCATCTACGCTCCACACTACTGTTGATTTCGTGTAGTCTTTCGCTGATACAGTTACAGATGCACCCTTGGCACAGGCATATCCTGTCGCTGAAAATGCCGGTTTCTCTACTGTAACCTTTGTACTGACAGTCAGCACGTCCGTTGTATCGGTAAAATGAATCTCTGCCTGAATCTGTGTGGTTCCGGCACCTACACCCTGAATGGTTCCTGTTGTACCGTTGCCGGACACAGTGGCTATCTTAGCATTCTTAGTTGTATAAACAACCGAAGCAACTCGTTTTTTCGGTGTTACAGTTAAAGAAAATTCAATTTTCTCCTTAGACAACAATGTCGTATTTTTTATACTCCACTTTCCTGTCCGGTTCTTAACACTTACCACACATCCATACGCTGTAACCAGCTCCGGTTCTTCCCCTGTTGTATCGTAAATCAGTGCAATCATATTTCCGCCAGGTGCGGTACTTGTAAATTGGATTTCGTTTTCATTTAAATTCGCAGAAACAGCGGTAAAATGAGAATCCAATACCCACTGTACCGAATAGCGCTCTGTATCCAGATCACTGATTACTGACAGTGTAAAGGTCTGTCCCGTATATCCACTAAGCTGCAGCTTACTTAACGTAAACTGCTCCGCTGTTATAGGCTGTTCCGGTTCTTCTGGGTCCTCTGGTTCTTCCGGTTCCTCTGGCGACTCCGTTTCCTGAGACTCGCCTAGATTCTCTGACTGTTCCGTCTGCGCTGCGGTTGTCTCATCTTCCCCCGCCGCCATTGCCGGCACGCTAATCCACAAGGATGCCATACAAAGAGCAAGAACTGCCAATAGCTTCCTAAAAGCAATTTTTTTCATTGGTAATACCCCGACTTTCTTTCAAAATTTCCTCCCCATTTTATCATATTAGGCACGTTTTTCCTAGTGCATTTTTAAAAAGTGTGCTATACTAATGGATATTTATAGGCAGGTGGGTTTTCCATGGATAAGTTTAAATTTGATAAAAAATATATAGAGATTTCTTTGTACGTTGTACTTACCGTATTTCTCATTCGTATTATAGACAGCATTCTGGGTGCCATTCCAGATGTTTCTCTTGGAGTCATTACCTTAATCTCTGATACGCTGTCTCTTTTATCTCCCATTATACTGGGTTTCATTATTGCTTATTTATTAAGCGCACCTGTACAGGCCTTGGAAAACTTCTTCCATAAGAAGTGTCATATTAGAAGAACCGGGTTATGTCGCGCTTTCGGTATTATAATTACCTATTTTGTAGTGCTGGCTGTCATCTTTGGTATTATATTTGGCATCTTTTCTATGGTAGGGGGACAGATTGCAAGAAGCTCCGGCTGGTTTGCCATTATATCTGATTACATTAAGGGTTCCATTGGCTCCGGTCCCGACCTGACTGCGAAAATCGAAGAGTTAGATATTCCATTTGCCGATATTCTGGCGCCTCGCATTACCGAATTAGCTACCATCATTCAGAATTTTATTATCAACCTTACTACCGGATTTGCTGACTGGGTTGTCAGCCTAAGCAGCCATATTTTTACCATTTTAATTTCAGCTATTTTAAGTATTTACGTGCTGGCAAGCAAGGAATATTTCCTGTCCATCTGGAATCGGGCCTATTACTTCGTATTCCGCGACCGTTCACTGGGACTATCCATTAAACGTGGTCTTCGTGTTATTAACTACACCTTTACCAACTATATTCATGGACAGCTGATTGAAGCCTGCTGCGTTGCGCTTTTGTGCTCTGCTGTCCTAAGTCTGTTTGGCGTTGACTATGCCATAACCATTGGTATCATTACCGGAATCCTGAATCTGATTCCTTATGTAGGCGCAACCATTGGCGTAATTCTGGGTGGGCTTATGGGTTTATTGACTCATGGTATCTGGACTGCTATCTGGGTCGTAGTATGCCTGTTCGGTGTACAGCAGTTTGACGCCAACTTCCTGTGTCCGAAGATTGTGGGCAACAAGGTAGGGGTACATCCTGCCATTATCCTGATTGCCATTACCATTGGCGGCAGCAAGTGGGGCTTACTTGGCATGTTGTTAGCCGTTCCTGTAACCGCCGCACTGATTAACATGTTAAAGCTATGGTTTGACCGGAATTATGAAGCTGCTTATGAAAAATATGAAGAAATGGAAGAAGACCTATTGTTCCCAGAGGATGCAGAGCATACTCCCAAGGGCTCTACGATATGGAAACGTGTAAAACGTACTGCCCGTTCTGTAGCCAATATGGTTGGTGATGAAACGGCTGTCCCGGCGGAGTCTGAAGAAAAGGCATCACCTACGGGAAATCAAGCAGCTGCTAAAGAGGAGGACAATACACCTTCAGCCTAACAATCAGATAGAACGTGCAATTTCCAATTAAATAAAACAGGGATATCGTTTCAACAAATAAAACCTTACGAAACGACATCCCTATTTTTATACCTATCTTTATCTCTATGAATTACTCTACCTTAGGCAATGTAGCGAAGGATGCCTGCAGCTGCTCATCTGTAGGAATCACATCATCCATAACACCATCATTGTATTTCTCATAGGCAACCATATCAAAGTAACCTGTTCCGGTTAAGCCAAATACAATATTCTTGGCTTCTCCGGTCTCCTTACACTTCAATGCCTCATCCATAGCCACCTTAATCGCATGACTGCTCTCTGGTGCAGGCAGGATACCCTCTATCCGTGCAAAGGCTTCCGCTGCCTTGAACACCTCTGTCTGCTCTACGCTTCTTGCTTTCACAATACCCTGGTCGTATAACTCTGATACAACAGAACTCATACCATGATACCGCAAACCACCTGCATGGTTCGGTGAAGGAATAAAGGAATTACCTAATGTATACGTCTTCGCCAACGGGCAAACCTTACCTGTATCACAGAAGTCATAAGCATATACACCTCTTGTCAGGCTCGGACAAGATGCCGGCTCTACTGCAATAATTTCATAATCCGCTTCTCCTCGCAATATCTCACCTGCAAATGGCGAAATCAAGCCGCCCAGATTAGAACCGCCACCGGCACAGCCAATAATCATATCTGCCTTGATACCATACTTATCCAGAGCTGTCTTGGTTTCCAGACCAATGACAGACTGATGCAGCAGTACCTGTGATAAAACAGAGCCTAGAACGTAACGATAACCATCTTGGGTAACAGCCGCCTCTACCGCTTCTGAAATTGCACAGCCCAGGCTTCCTGTTGTTCCCGGAAACTGTTCGTTGATTTTCCGTCCTACTTCTGTATTCATTGACGGTGATGGCGTTACCGTAGCACCATATGTACGCATAACCTCACGACGGAACGGCTTCTGTTCATAGGAACACTTAACCATGTAAACCTGGCAGTCCAAATCAAAATAGGAACAAGCCATAGATAAAGCTGTGCCCCACTGTCCTGCACCAGTCTCTGTTGTTACACCCTTTAATCCCTGCTTCTTCGCATAATAAGCCTGGGCAATGGCTGAATTCAGCTTGTGACTTCCGGACGTGTTATTGCCTTCAAACTTATAATAAATATGTGCCGGTGTTCCTAACTTCTTCTCCAGACAATATGCTCTTACCAATGGAGATGGACGATACATCCGATAAAAGCCCAGAATCTCTTCTGGAATGTCAAAATACGGTGTTGTATCATCCAATTCCTGCTTTGCCAGTTCTCTACAGAAAATACCGGACATATCGTCTACCGTAACTGGTTGTAACGTAGCCGGATTCAGTATAGGTGCAGGCTTTTTCTTCATATCCGCCCGAACATTGTACCACTGCTTCGGCATTTCCTGCTCTTCCAAATAAATCTTGTAAGGAATTTCTTTGTTTGTCATAGCCACTCTCTCTTTCTTTTTTCTTTTTATTATATATAACATTTGTATAGTTTTCAATTGCTTTTTTGCATTTTATTAGCTAGTTTGCACACTGTCCAATTTGAAAGTGTTTTGTGTATCAATTTAGAGACAACCTGTAAATTCTACTTGTTTTCTTTCCTAGTTTGTATTAAAATAGGCATATAGTTCGAAAAGAAAAAGGAGGATTTATTATGGCACGTACAATTTCTGACGTATGCGTAATGTGTGGCGCTTGCGAAGCTACATGTCCTGTTGGCGCTATTGCAGCAGCTGATACACAGTATCAGGTAGATGCAGATTCCTGCATCGATTGTGGCGCTTGTGAAGGAGCCTGTCCTACAGGTGCTATTTCCGAGGCATAATAGAACACAGAGTACATAAAAGCAGTCACTTACGTGGCTGCTTTTTTCATTATTGAAATCCTTATGTACTTTTTACAGCATCTCGCTGTTTTCTTTTAAAAAATATGTATTTGTCTTTGTCTTTTTTGCCGGTTCTATTCTGCTTCTGTCGGCTTCGAATGGCTTCATCCAGCTTCCGATAACGTGCCTCCTCCTGTTCCTCCTTCATGCGCATTTGATAATCCATCTCTTTAATCACATGATCGCTGACCTGCAGACTTACACTTTTTGACAAGGCTTCATTATTTTCCTGAAGAGCCTGCTTTACAATATCGGTTAAGATAATCTGAAACTGCTCCATCTTACTAAGCGGCTCTGCAGCACCAGCCGTAACCAGAGTAGCCTCCTCTACCGGCATGGTAATCTCCTGTCCCGCCATAAGCTGGGGCATCAGCATCTTAATGGCTTTCAAGCCATACCCCTGTTCCTTTAATTCCTTGATTTTCTTCAGTAAGGTGATGTGAAATTCTGTGTAGTAACGGTGCCCCATTTCGTTTCTGGGAATATCAATCTCCAGTTCCTCCTCCCAGTAACGCAGTACATGAGATTCTACATCAACGAATTTAGACGCATCTGATATGATATACCGTTTCTCTTCCATCTGTTCCCCTTTCCGCAATACAACAAAAGGAAGCCCCTCTCGGTGCTTCCTTATCTTTCGTACTGCTGTTATCAGCTCTCTATGAAATTATACACAATCCAGCCCAAGTTTGCAATGGCATTTCTTTAATTTTTCGGATAATCCCGTTCCAAATTTGCAAACTTTGTGTAATTGGGCAGCCACGCCAGCTTAACGGTTCCAATGGCACCATGTCTTTGCTTGGCAATAATTACCTCTGCAATTCCCTTATCCTCAGATTCCTTATTATAATATTCATCTCGATATAAGAACATAACAATATCGGCATCCTGCTCAATAGCTCCAGATTCACGTAAATCCGACAACATAGGCCGCTTATCCGGACGTCCCTCTACTGCACGGCTTAACTGGGACAGGGCAATCACCGGCACATTTAATTCTCTGGCAAGTCCCTTTAGGGAACGAGAAATTTCAGATACCTCCTGCTGACGGCTTTCGGATTTACCATTACCACTCATCAACTGCA
>CAZLTS010000018.1:0-9924 GCA_964562495.1 uncultured Lachnospiraceae bacterium
TGTCTAGAACAGCAGGTGCCTTCTTTTCAATCATATACCAGTCTTCTTCTTTAAAAGGACCCTGACCATCAATAGGTGCACCCAACGCATCTACTACTCTGCCCAGTATTTCATTACCAACCGGAACACCGGCACGCTTACCTGTACGGACTACCCGGGTTCCTTCTTCCAGTTCCCGTTCATCACCTAGTACCATACACAGCACTTCTGTTTCGTCAATATTCTGAACCAAACCTTTAATGCCGTTTTCAAAAATAACGATTTCACCATATACAGCCTCTGACAGACCTTGTATACGTGCAATTCCGTCGTGCAGGCTCTTTACTCTGCCTTCTTCGCTTTCACTTACTTCATCATGCAGCTCATTTACTGCACTACGGATTACGGAAATAATGTTGTCCTTGCCCTTTTCCTTCTGTAAGTTTGCTTCCAACTGGTTGAATTTTGATTTTACAGAGTTATCAAAAACAGTATCTCCTACCTGCAGGACATAACCGCTTAGTAAATCCTCCTGCAGTTTTTCCTCCAGAATCACTTCTGTTGCATGGTAGGTTTTCTTAATTGTGTTTTCCAGTTTCTTTAAATCTGCTTCATCCGGTCTTGTAGCATAGCGAATTTCTGCTTTTACAATCCGATTCTTATTAAAAAAATCATTCTGAATATTCGTTTCCACTGTTCTCACCTACTTTATTTATTACATCCTCAAGTAATGTCTGATTACAATCATCCGGAATATTTGCCTTGGCTAATTTCTTAGCAGCCAGCATAGCAACCGCTACCAGCTCGCTCTGTGCATCTGCAATCAGCTTCTGCTTTTCTACTTCTGCACGCTTCCGACTTTCAGTCAGAATCTGTTCTGCTTCCTGTTCTGCCTCTGCAACCTTGTCCTTACGCAATTGTTCCAGCTCTACCTGAGCAACCTTTTTTTTGTTTGCAATTTCCTGATTCGCAGTGAATAATTTTTCCTGATATTCAGCGTAAGATTGTTCCGCATTTTTCTGCATACTCTTTGCATCTTCATCAAGCTTAGCATAGTATGCACTGCGTTTATCCATAAAATTTTTCACCGGTTTATATAGCAGCAGATATAGTCCAACTGCCAAAATGGCGAAGTTGAACAAATGCAGTAAAATCTGCTGCCAGTCAATATTCAAGGGGATATTCATAACCACCCTCCTCTTACAATACGAATATAATTAAAATACCAACAATCAATGCATAGATAATAGCTGTTTCAATAAATACAAGTCCAAGCATCAGACTACCACGAATCTTGCCTTCTGCTTCCGGCTGTCTTGCAATACTTTCAGAAGATTTTGCAATAGCGATACCCATAGAAATAGCACCTGCTGCTGCTGCCAGACCAACTGCAATTGCTGCTGCAAAAGCCTTTGCATTAGTTGTAGTATCCTGTGTATCTTCTGTTGTTTCAATTGTTGTTCCTTCACTTGTATCTGTGCTTTCTGCTGCAAATACTGGTGTAGCCAGTACGAACATAGCCATTAATACCATAACGAAAGTTGCTAATTTTTTTGTAATCTGATTCATGATTCATTCCTCCATTTACAGGCTTCTACCTGTTTTTTCTTTTTGTTTTTTTACTTGGTTCGGATACTTCTCCGTAGAACAATGCTGTCAGCATCGTCAGTACATATGCCTGAATTAATGCATGCAGTAATGTAAACAGAACTCCGACAATGACCGGGAGAACAAAACTTAAATGTATGTAATAATATACCAGTTCTGTTACTAATAATCCGCTTAGCAGTGCTCCGAATAATCGGAAGCTCATGGAAATCGGCAGGGAAAAATCTTTCAATGTTTTTCCAACACCCTTTACTCCATTTCCTGCTATGCCTCCCGATAAAATAATGCAGTAGGACAAACAACCCAGAGCTATGGCGCCGTTAATATCCGATAGGGGCGCCGGCAAAGCAATGGATGTCCCTGCTGTTGTAACAGCTTGTAATCCAAAGAGCTCAAACAGGGTACTTACGAAAATGTAAACACCGGCTGCAAATACATAAGCTCCCAGGAATCCGTTTCGATGGGGACTATTGGATTTAGCCAAACCATCGAATAAATTTACCAGCTCTTCTAACAGCATCTGAAACTTACCCGGCACATACTTAAATCTTGGTATTACAAAGATTCGAATCAGTGCTGCAATAAGCAACAGGGTGACTGTAATGGTCATCGCCGATACCACTGCGGGATTCACATCGATTATCCCAAGCAGACTGACTTTCCCTGTTTCATGTAAGACGGCATCCTTCATTGTTTCCTGAATCGTCTCAGACTTCCCATCTGATGTATTCGTAACAATAATTCCTGCCAGAAGCACTACCAGAACCAGCACCAGACAAACCAAGGTTGTCCGTTTCTTTTTCTTACTCATAGCCACCTCCTTTTTCCGCAACAAAAAAGAGACAAAAAGAGCAGTAAACCCACAAACTCGTTGCGATTCCACTGCTTTGTGTACATCTCACTGCGTAATATTTTCTTAACAGGGCAATCATACACCTTTTTTTATCAGAATGTAAGTACTTTTTTCATTTTTGTTTATTTTGCATATTACAAAAACATAAAATCAATTTACTTTGTGCATTTCATACGTTTTTTTGCATAATTTATTCCTGGCAGTAACCCGCCAGGAATAAATGAAATGCTGTCTAAATGCTATAATAATCTGCCCCTTCTTCCGCTGTCTGCCAATCTAGTAAATCCTGCAGCGTCACATGGTCAATAACACCTTTGATGGCTGTATCCAGCTGCTTCCACAGCTTCAATGTGGCACAATTTTCCTGACGCTCACATGCATTGGCGTCTTCATCCAAGCAGCTTACCGGTGCCATGCTTCCCTCTGTCAGACGTAGAATCATACCTACCGTATACTGCTCCGGATTACGTGCCAGCAAATAGCCTCCCTGAGGTCCTCTCACACTCCTTACAAATCCAGCCTTGTTTAAAGTTGAGATAATCTGCTCTAAGTACTTATTAGAGATTTCCTGCCTTGCTGCAATTTCCTTGATCTGTACCGGTTCTCCGTTGCTGTTTAATGCCAGATCTAACATCAGTCGCAACGCATATCTTCCTTTTGTAGATACCTTCATTTTTCCTCCATTCCGCAGACGCTTGTTATAGTGTGAAAAAATCAGCACATCGGTATGATTTTTTACACTATCCTTTTTTCTGCAGTGTCTACATTTTTCCTATATATTTACTATATATTATAGTTACCACTATAGTTTCTGTCAATATCGCACCTTTTCTGTAAGAACTCTTACGATTAAAAGCTGGCAATAACATCACAGGTATATGCCAGATCCTCCTGTGAATGGGCTGCCGAAATAAACATAGCCTCAAACTGGGAAGGTGCCATATAGATGCCTCGTTCTAACAGATAGTTAAAATATTTGGCATACATAGCTTTATCTGCCGTTGTAGCACTTTGGTAATCTGTAACCGGACGTTCTGTAAAGAATACACTCATAAGTGAGCCTACCCGGTTAACGGTGTTTGGCACTGACATTTTTCCAAATGCCTGTTCCAGCAAACGTGCTTTCTCCTCTAACTGTTCATAGATTGCCTGATGCTTCTTTAAATACTCTAAGGTAACAATGCCTGCTGTTGTCGCAATGGGATTTCCCGACAGGGTTCCTGCCTGATATACGCCGCTTAGGGGTGCAATCAGCTCCATAATCTCCCTTCTGCCGCCGTAAGCGCCAATGGGCATACCACCGCCTACAATTTTACCTAAGGTAACTAAATCCGGTTCTATCTGATAATATGCACAGGCACCACCATATCCCAGACGGAAGCCTGTAATTACCTCATCGAATATAAGCAATGCACCATACTCCCGGGTAATCTGTCTAAGAAACTGTAAAAATCCTTCCTCTGGTTTGACGACACCCATGTTAGCTGCAACCGGCTCTACAATAATACAAGCAATCTGTTCTCCACAGGCCCGAAAAATTTCTTCTACGGATTCCCGACTATTGTACTCTGCCACCAAAGTATGCTTGGTATAATCAGCCGGTACGCCTGCACTATCGGGAATCGATTCTGTCAATGCTGCTGAGCCTGCTTTTACAAGCAGCCCATCACTATGTCCATGATAATTTCCCCGGAATTTTACAATTTTATCCCGTTTTGTATAACCTCTTGCCACGCGGATCGCGCTCATAACCGCTTCTGTTCCCGAGCTAACCAGGCGAAGCATTTCCATAGCAGGTACTGCCTCCCGAATCAGCTTAGCCAGTACCACCTCCTTCTTAGTCGGCGCACCGTAGGTTAATCCGTCCTCACAGGCTTCCTTTACTGCATCAATAACAAAATCCGGTGCATGTCCTAGGATTCCCGGTCCCCAGGAACATACGTAATCAATAAACGTATTTCCATCTTCATCTGTTATTTTAGAACCCTTTGCTGATTTTATAAACAATGGATTACGTCCTACCGCACGAAAGGCACGTACCGGACTGTTTACGCCTCCTGGCATATAATTCACTGCTTCTGCAAACAATTGCTCTGACTGTTCAAATTTCATACTTACCTTCTTTCCGTAAACGCTTGTCGTCCATAATCTTATTTGGACAACCACCGAGCCACCTCTAAGGCATGATAGGTTATAATGATCTTAGCCCCTGCCCGCTTCATGGCAATCATATTTTCCATAACAATTCGCTTCTCGTCAATCCAGCCATTAGCTGCAGCTGCCTTCACCATAGCATATTCCCCACTAACGTTATAAACTGCTATAGGATAATCCACCTGATCTGCTGCCATACGCACAACATCTAGATATGCCAGTGCAGGCTTCACCATAACGATATCTGCACCTTCGGCAATATCGGTTTTGATTTCCCGCAGTGCTTCTTTTCCATTGGCACTATCCATCTGATAGGTTTTTCGGTCTCCAAACCCGGGTGCAGAATGGGCAGCATCCCGAAACGGAGAATAGTAACCGGAAGCAAACTTAGCACTGTAAGCCATAATGGCCGTTTCCAAGAAGCCGTTTTCATCCAAGGCGCCTCGAATGTAGCCGATTCTGCCATCCATCATATCAGAGGGTGCAATAATATCTGCCCCTGCTCTGGCAAGACTAACAGACATCTTCCCCAAAAGTGGCAGCGTTTCATCATTTAATATCTTCTCGCCGCAGACCAAACCACAGTGTCCATGAGAGGTATACTCACATAAGCACACATCTGCGATAACCAGCAGCTTTGGATACCTGCTTTTAATAAATCGAATTGCCTCCTGCGTAATTCCATGTTCATCATAAGCACTGCTTCCCACCTCGTCCTTATGGGCAGGGATTCCAAAAATCAGAATACTTCTTACGCCACTATCCCAGATTTCCTTTAATTCTTCCTCCAAACGGTCAATGGAATACTGATAAATTCCCGGCATAGAATCCACAGGATTTTTAATATCAGTTCCTTCTATTACAAAAATGGGATAAACCAAATCCGACTTCTCTATACTCGTTTCTCTTACAAGACTGCGCATGCCTTCACTGACACGCAGCCGACGCATTCTCTGCATTGCACATTTTCTCCTTTTACGTTTCATATAGTTTTAATATGCCTGCCACACTAAATTCCTCTGCAGTTCTTATGTGACTGACACCATATTTCATTAACTCCCTTTTGGTTATTTCGCCGATGCAAAGATACGATTTCTCCATAAGTTGGCTGCTGTCTGCCCCTTGAAAGAAATTCCGCACTCCAGATGCACTGGCAAAAATGATTTCATCTATTTCCTGTAATGTCTCCTCATCAGGTGCTTTCTCCATGGCTACGTCATAAATTGCTCTGTCATATACATGTCTGCCTGCTTCTTTTAAAATCTCATATAGGCAAGGTGCACCCTGCTTTGCCCGGGCAAGTAAAATATGGTCTGCCGCTGATGTATGGTCTAATAACCCCTTAGCCAACGCACTGGCAGTAAATGTATCCGGCATGTAATCTGCATAAAAGCCATATTCAGCCAATGTGTCTGCTGTTCCGGTTCCAATGACTGCAAATCTACATTTGCTTATCCTACGCAAATCTATCTGCAATGCCTTTAACTGCTTCATAAATACATGAACTCCATTACCACTTGTAAATACAATCCATGTAAAATTAGGAAGATTACCCAAAGCACTTTCTACTGCCTCATCATAAATAGGTATGATTTCCTGAGTGCCAATTAAAACCAACTCTCCATTGTGGCGATTCCAGCCCTTTGCCAGTCGATGATAAAAATGTCTGGTTGCCACAACACCTGTTTTCTTGCATGCGAAAGAATCCTGCCGGTTGTCCGGCTGCTCCTCCCACAGCATGTGACAGGCTGCTACCTGTCCTACCACCAGTATGCCCGGTGGTGTCAGTCCGGCGTCTGCCGCCTGCTTACAAATAGTTTCCAAGGTTCCTCGAACACAGCGCTGTTGCTTTGTAGTTCCATCTGTAATGATTGCAGCCGGGGTATCCGGCTTCTTGCCACAATCCGTTAGATTAGAAATAATCTGTTCCAGATTTCCCATTCCCATAAGGAATACAAGGGTCCCCCCTACCTTTGCCAGTTGTTCATAATCATCTGTAAGCTGGTTTTTGCCATCCTGCGTGTGTCCTGTAATAATATGCACGCTTTGACTCATGCCCCTGTGGGTAACCGGAATCCCTGCCCACTCCGGCACAGCAATGGCCGACGTAACACCAGGCACTACCTGATAGGGAATGCCTGCCTGCTCCAGTGCCAGCACCTCTTCGCCTCCTCTTCCGAACACGAAGGGATCACCTCCCTTTAGGCGTACCACCAGCTTACCAGTTTTACCTTTTTCAACAAGAAGAGCATTAATTTCCTCCTGCTTCATACTGTGACTGCCAGAACATTTTCCCACATAGATTTTCTCACAATCCTGCTTTGTCCAAGAAAGCAAGGTCTTTGAAGCCAGTCTGTCGTAAATTAAAATATCGCATTGGGATAGAAGCTCTTTGCCCATTAGGGTAATCAGCCCCTTCTCTCCCGGTCCTGCACCTACCAGATAAACTCTATTTTCCATGATATCTCAACTTCCTGTCAATTTTTATTGTTCCGTTCACTTCCGTCATAACATCCATATAATACTGTCCTGCTTCCTCGTAGGCAAATACTCCTACAGCCGCATGACAATCTGCTCCCAGTTTGCAAAGCATAGCCCGTTCTAAATCAAACTGTTGTCTCGTTTCCCGATCCTCCACTGCTTTTATAATTTCATACACAGTGTCCTCACACCTGCCCTCTATGGCAATAATCCCCTGACATGCTGCAGGAATAAATTCCGTCGTTGACAACGGCACGAATTCAAATCGTTTATCTTCTAGTAATCCTAGTCGCTTCAAACCGGCCATGGCTAAAATAATCCCGTCATACTTTCCCTGTGCCAGCTTATCCAGTCTGGTGGGCACATTTCCCCGCAGTCCCCGGCAAACAGCATTGGGATACATTTTCTGAATCTGCATCTGTCGTCTGGGACTTCCGGTACCCACAAGGAAGTGCTCTTTTTCCATTGCATTTTCTCCCTTTCGTACAACAAGCACGTCTGCCGGATTTTCTCTTGGCAGCACGCCTTGGATACACAGACCTTTCTCCAACTGTGCCGGCAGATCCTTACCGCTATGCACTGCAATATCAATATTACCTGCCAGAAGCTCCTGTTCAATTTCTGTGACAAATACTGCCTTCCCGCCAATTTGAGTTAAGGGCTTCTCTAATATACGATCTCCCTTCGTTTCCAGCTTAACAATTTCGCAGGTCACCTCTGGGAATCGGCTATGAATCGCTTCCACTACAAGCTCTGTTTGTTTTAATGCCAATGCACTTCGTCTCGTGCCGATTCTGATTATCTTATTCACCTGATTTTTCATTTCCAATATACCGTTTTTATTTTTTCAAAGTCTTCCTTTGTTAACTTTCCTTCCTTTAATCCTTGACGTGCCAGCTCCCGGCTGATTTTATTACGCACGCCTTCCTCTGGTATCTCCCCTTTTAACTGCATTCTCATATCTCCCAGATATTGATTGACTGCACCGATCTGCTCCGGCAGCACGGCACCGATTTCCTTTCTTAATGCAGCTGCCAATGCCGGGCTTTTCCCTGATGTGGTTATACCCACCACCACATCATCTTTATGAACCAACGACGGAAATAGAAACTCGGTTTTTCCGTCAGTTTCATTTCCACTATGACTGACACTGTTTACCAGTATGCCTTCTTCTTCACACCATGCACAGATTTGTTCATTTAAGGCTTTATCATCTGTGGCTGCTACAACTAAAAACTGCCCTGCTAAATCCTGCCTTGTGAATGCTCTGGTACAAATGCAAATCGGCAGCTCTTCCATTTCCTTTACGATATTAGGCGCCACTACTGTGACTTCTCCCTCCATTTCACAAAGCGTCTTTACCTTTCGCAAGGCAACCTTCCCGCCGCCTGCAACCAGACATTTTTTCCCTTTTAATTGTATAAAAAACGGAAAATAACTCATTTTCTCTATCACCTTTATTTCTCAATCAGCTTCCGAAAACTGTCTGCGATAACCGCAAACTCTGCCGCACTGGCATTATCCCGCAGCTTATATAAAATACGCTCAAAGCTTGTATGGGCAAAGGTTTCCGCCATAGCCGGAATATCCTGACGCAGTTCGTGATAAAGCAGTTCCTTCTCTGTATCATCAATGCCCTGCTTTTTAATCCGTTCTCCACGCTTAAGCTCCTGTAGTTTCAAGTCGTTGTTTTCCTTGCAGATTAACTGAAAATCATCAATATTTTTTAATGTGATATCCGGTTGTTCCTTCATCTCCTCCTGTATATCACGAGGCACAGCCAAATCAATAAACAGTCGTGGCTTAACCTGTTTTACAGACTCCCGGAATCGTTTCACTGTCACTGTATAATGAGGACTCTTGGTAGCGCTTACAATAACATCTGCATGCTCCATATATTCATACCTGTGGTGGTAGTCTACTACCTGCACCTGTCCTTCCACCTCTGGAGCTATGGCAGTATGTGTACGCTTTGTACCAATGATTGTCACCCCTGGCTGTCCTGCCAGATTCTTTCGTATAATCGTTCCAATCGTTCCTGTAAGGCCGATTATGAATACCGTGACCTTACGTTTTGTGCCGCCAGCTTCCTGCTGTATATGAAATACCTCATGAGCAACCAGTGTTCCTATAGACACAGACAATCTAGATAAATCTGTATCGGTTTTAATCCGTTTAGCACAAGTTATGGCATTCCGAAACAAGGTATTCAAAAACCTGCCACTGGTTTTTAAAAAGAGAGCATATTCATAGGCTTCTTTTACCTGTCCTAAGATTTCGTCCTCTCCTAATATTAAGGAATCAAAGCCTGCCGCCACATCAAACAAATGAGAAATGGCCTTCTCATCCCGGTAAATGCGCATACAGGCAGCCGCATCATCACTGCTGCACGCCTTGTACTGTGTCCATGCCTGTCGGATACCTGATGCATGTTCTCCTACAAAATATACCTCTGTCCGATTGCAAGTAGACAGCACCAGCATCTCCCTAGCCATCTGCTTGTCTAATACCGCCTGGGCAAATGCGCCACCCTCTTCTTTTGTAAATGCAAACTGCTGCCGCACTGCAACAGTAGCTGTTTTGTGACTAATACTAATACATATAATTGCCATTTATATTCTCTGTTTCCCAATCCTTTTCTAATTCTTTCATTCGATTTACCAAAAGTCTCTGAACCTCTGGAATATTAAGCAGCCCCTGCCCTTGTGACACAACAAAAAAGCCTGCCTGTTCCAGTCTGCTTTCTACTGAGTGGGGCATGCCACCGCATATGTCTTCTCTTGTATGCTTCCCTGCTGTCATCATAAGGGGAATTAAACATACTTTCTTACATTTTTTCTCCTGCAGCT
>CAZLTS010000019.1:0-9921 GCA_964562495.1 uncultured Lachnospiraceae bacterium
TCCTTTACCGGAAATATATTTTCTGTCTCTCCGGGTGAAAAAGCATGGGCCCGGATTCCTACTGCCTTTAAATCCTGAGGAATCGGGCTGTTTACACAGAGAATCACATTCCAATCCTTTGCCAATACATGGGTATCGTCCACAATCTGGGCGGTGGATAAATTCTTACAGCCGGATAACAGTGCTGCCGTTCTAGTCTTAGGATGGGCGAAAAATTCCTTTACAGGCTCAACCACTTCCATTTTTCCTTGATTCATGCAGCCTATACGGTCACTTAACCGATACACCTCGTCTCGATTATGGGATACAAACAGTGCGGTTTTTCCTATCTTACTTAGGATATCCGCCATTTCCTGTTCCAACTCCCATTTTAAATAGCTGTCCAGTGCGGAAAATGGCTCATCTAGCAAAATCACCTCCGGCTTCTGGGCAATGAGTCTTGCCATAGCCACCCGCTGTTTCTGACCGCCGGACAACTGCTGTGGATAATGGTCCTTTAACTCCTCTACATGAAACTGCTTCATATACTGCTCCACCAACTTAAGGTCAGGCCGTCTTCCCATACCTGCCATAATATTCTTTTGGACTGTCATATTAGGAAACAGGGCATAGTCTTGAAACATATACCCTACCTTCCGTTTCTGAGGTGGCAGATTAATCCGCTTCTTAGAATCAAAAAGCACCTTATCATCTAGCACAATACGTCCTTCGTCTGGTGTTTCAATTCCGGCAATACACTTTAAGGTCATACTCTTTCCACAGCCTGAAGCACCAAGTATGGCAAATACTTCCTTTTGTGCTATAAAATCTACTTCCAGCTTAAATTTCTTCAGTTTTTTAACAATATGCACTTCTAATGCCACACGATCCTCCATTCCGCAGACGCCCATCGTCGAGCTGCAGACACTTGTCTGGTCTCTTATCTACGTCTTCCTCTGGCTGCAATAAGATTCATCCCTGTTATAATGACAAAGGCAATCAGCATAATAATCAACACCCAGAAACCAGCCGTTTCATAGTCCCCATCTTGAATAACCATGGCAATCTTCTGGGAAATGGTTCCTGTTTTTCCTGGAATATTGCCTGCCAGCATAGATGTGGCACCATATTCTCCCAGTGCCCGGGCAAAGGTTAAAATCGTACCTGATAAAATCCCCGGACCTGCTGCCGGCATCATAACCCGCCAAAAAATCTTCCATTCTGACATGCCTAAGGTTCTGGCCGCATAGATTAAATTAGAATCCACCTGTTCAAATGCTGCTCTGGCATTGCGGTACATAAGTGGAAATGCAATGACTGTAGCTGCCAGAATACATCCCAGCCATGTCTGCACCACCTTAATACCAAATTCGCCGTATAATGTAGCTCCAAGGGGACGTCTTAAGCTAAACAAAAGCAACAGGAAAAATCCTGCAACGGTTGGTGGTAAAACCATAGGCAGCGTCAGAAATCCATCTGCCACTGCCTTAAGCCTTGGTCCGGCTTTTACCACCTTGCTTGCCGCATAAATGCCTAGAAAAAAGGAGATAAATGTAGCTACAATTCCTGTTTTTAATGAGATAAGTAATGGGCTCCAGTCAAGCCCCGACAGAAATGTAAACCAATCCTTCATTAGTCCTCCACATTTGTATCAAAATAATACTTGTCAAAAATAGCCTTAGCGTCATCGGAAACTAAGAAGTTTACAAATGCTTCCGCTGCCTTCGTTTCGGCATCATCTGCTTCCGAATTGACAGTCTGTGCCACAGGATAGATAACATTGCCGGTCAAATCATAGGATACATATTCTAAGATTTCCAGCTTGTCTTCAAAGCCGTATGTATCTGAATAATAAACGGTACCTACCTCATTAGAGCCTTCTGCCACTGCTGCAGCAACAGCACCTACATTGGCACACTCATTTATGGTAATATTATTTAATGCCTTGGATACCGTTTCTGTTGTAATGGTTGAAACATCGTCTACCCCATCCAACATACCTGCATTTACCATAGCCTGTCTTGTATACTTTCCTACCGGCACTGAGCCATCTGCCAGTGCGAAGCTCTCTGCTTTGGATATGTCCTCCAGTCCTGTAACAGCGGTATTGCTGCCCTTATATGTAACAACGCAGACCTGGTTGTTTACCACATTGTGTCTTGTTCCTGACACAAGCAGTCCCTCTTCCTCCAGTGTATTCATCTGTGTCTGTGCTGCCGAGAAGAAAACATCACATGCTGCCCCCTCCATAATCTGGTTCATTAAAGTACCGGAGCTGTCATAGCTTCCCACAATCGTCACATCTGGATTTGTTTCATTAAACTTCGCAATCAACTCCTCCATAACGGTATTTAAGCTCTTTGCTGCAAATACCGTAACCGTTGTCTTTGTGCTGTTATTCTTAGAAGCTGTGTTTGTGCTGCTATCATCACTGCCGCAGCCTGTCAATGCCACTACTGTAAGCATCAAGCTTAATAACGTTACCATAATACGTTTCATCATCTTCGTTCCTCCTAAACGTGTTCTACATATTCCATTAATACCAAAATGGTTCCACCACATACCATGCCTGCTTCTTCTGCCTCTTTACCTGTCATATCAACCGACTCCAGCTGCAAGGCAGACTGCCCGCTTCTTAACATATGCAGCCCCTTTTGTATTACGCTGCTTTCTGCGCAGCCGCCGCCAATTGTGCCTACAATGGTTCCGTCTTCTAAGATTAACATCTTTGTCCCCACCTCCCGCGGGGCAGAACCCTTCTTTTCCACAATGGTACAAAGCACACTGCTGCCTTCCATTTTCATTTCCCCTGTCAGATAGGATAATAGTGTCTTATCATACACACTATTTTTCCTGCCTGTATTTTTCTCCTGGATAATTTCTGCCATAATAGACACTGCAATTTCCTCCGGCGTTTCCGCCCCAATTGCCAGTCCAATGGGTGTATGCACCTGTTCCAGAAGTGCTTGGGGAATCCCTTCCCCTGCCAACTGTTCCTTAACCAGACGTACCCGTTTTTTACTGCCCATCATGCCAATATAAGCATTGGGTTTCCCCATTGCCATACGCAGGCAGTCAATATCGTAACGGTGTCCTCGTGTGACGATGACAAAATAGGTATCCAGACTTCCGGCTACCTGCTCCAGTCCCGCCGCAAATGTATCACAAATGACCTGCTCCGCTTCTGCTCTTCTTGCGTTATTTGCAAAAAAGGGTCTGTCATCAATGACCGTAATATAAAATCCCAGGCTTTGTGCCAGTTTAATAATGGGAATAGACACATGTCCTGCCCCACAGATTACCAAATTCTTTCTGCTGCCAATTTTCTCGCAGAAAACCTGTGTCTTATCAAATTCCAAGATACAGTTTCCTGTAACCGCCAACAACGCCTGCTCATGCTCCTTTAAAAAAGAGTTTTCCCTCTGCCCGAAACGGCAGATTCCATCTATATATAATCGTTTTTCTCCTTGCAGCTTCCCATTTAATACAGTAGCCAGCACACAGTCACAGCTTGCATCCCGGTCTGCAATGGTTCGGTAAAGGTTAGCCGGAATTTGAATCATTTCATCACCCTTATGAATGGTTCCCCCCTCTAACACAACTGCAAACACCCCTTCTCTGGGCATAATACAATCACCCATTTTTTCATAAATCTGGCAGTGATTGTGACATTCTTTTCCAATCTGCGTCATTTCCAATAACACTTCTCCACAGCGAAACCGGGTTCCCACAGGAAACGTGGAAAAGTCAAAGCCAGATACTATAAGATTCTCCCCGAAGGCACCAAATTCCACATCAGCCCCTCGCATTTTAAACGCTTCTATCTTCTCATACGATAACAGACTGACCTGTCTGTGCCAATTTCCACCATGGGCATCTCCCAGTATTCCCCATTTTACCTGCAGGTCCGCCTGATTGACCGCTTGCTTCTGGGTTCCTCGCTCTTTACTTATGCAGATTCCTTCAATCACTCCCATGTGTGCCTCCAATCTACGGCTTTTAACCACCAATTTGTATCATAGCATTTTTCTCTGTAATTGCCTCGGCCTCTAAAAAGCAGTGTGCATCTGGCTTATTTAAAATGCACTGCTTCATAACCTCCTTAAGGCAATTTTCCTTATGTTTATCCCGTAAAAATGGTCTTAAATCAACCCCATTTTCGTAACATAAACATGGCTTTAATTTACCCTCGGCAGTTAGCCGCACCCGGTTACACGCATAGCAAAACTGCTTTTCCAGTGCTGCAATCACCCCTACGGGCTGACTTAGCCCAGCAAATTCATAGTATTCTGCCGGCCCTGTGCCAAAGCTGTCCTGTTTTTCTAACAAGGCTGCTTTTCCGTATATGCCCTCCAGTTTGTAAAGTATACCGACTTTCTCCTGCTTTACAAACTGCCTGCCGTAACCAATGGGCATCATCTCAATAAATCGAAGCACCAGACCAAACCTCTGGGCTAGAGAAATCAATCCCTCACAATCCTGTGTCATGCCTGCTACTGCATTTAATTTAATCGGGATATTACAGTCCATGGCTTCCCGGACGCCAGCAAGTACCTGGGGCAGTACATCCCGTCCTGTAATCCTGGCGTATTCTTCCCGCTGTGCTGTATCTAAGCTAACATTAATACCATCAATTCCTGCCTGTTTTAAGGCAAGGGCATATTCCTTTAAAACAACGCCATTGGTTGTCATAGTCACCCGATTTACCCCGGGAATCTCCTTTATCATAGCTACCAGTGCTGCAACCTGTTTTCGCACCAAAGGCTCTCCTCCGGTAATCCGGTAATCGGTGATACCAAGCTCTACACCTATGCGTACCACAGCACAGATTTCCTCATAGGTTAGAATATCTGCCATAGGCACTGTCTGAATATCCTGTGGCATACAATACTGACATCGTAGATTGCAACGATCTGTTACCGAGATACGCATATAGTGAATATCTCTTCCTTTTAAATCCTTCATAAACGCTACTTTCCAAATCCACAGTTGGGATAGGTGCAGTTGTCACAGCCTAAGCATAGACCGCCTTCCCCCAATGCCGCCAGCTCCTTGGCTGTCACCAAATCATCTGCCATTAATCTTGGCAGCACCAGATCAAACACTGTTCGCTTCGCATACATAACACAGCCCGGCAGTCCCACAATGGGTATTGTCTTCCCGTCTGCTTCATAATAAGCCAGTAAAAACATAGCCCCGGGAAGCACCGGCGCCCCGTAGGATACGATTCTGGCACCTGTATTTTTAATGGCTAACGGAGTACGATCGTCTGGATCTACACTCATACCACCAGTACACAAAACAAGCTGTACCCCTGCTTCTATGGCTTCCATACATGCCTGTGTAACCTTTTGGGGATTATCATCCAGAATCTTATGATACGTCATTGTTCCACCAAACTGCTCTACCTTTTCTTTCACAACTGGTGTAAAGGTGTCCACGATTCGCTTATGGTACACCTCGTTGCCCGTTGTAATCACAGCAAACTCCTTCTTGGAAAATGGTTTTACTGCTAAAATGGGCTGATTTCCACACAGCTGTCTGGCTGCTTCCATCTTCTCTTTCTTAATAACCAAAGGGATAACCCGCATTCCTGCCAGCTTGTCCCCTTTATGAACCACTGTATTTCCATGACGTGTGGCAATCATCATTTCTCCCAGACTGTTGACTGCAAGCAGCTTCTGACTGTCCACCTTAAGAAGACCATCACAGTCCGCAATTGCTTCTATTTTTCCTTCTTTAATCTCTCCAGAATGCATATTCCCGTTTTCACACAAGCCATACAGAATCTGCGCTGCTTCATTTTCGTGATACATGGTATCATCATTTTCCCACACATAAATAGTGTCTTTTCCTACACTTAGCAGCACAGGAATATCCGCCTGTGTAATCACGTGCCCTTTTCGAAATACAGCATCCTTCGTTACGCCTTTGATAATCTGCGTAATGTCGTGGCACAATACCTGACCTACGGCATCCTGGGTTTTCATTTCCTTCATACTATTCTCCATTTTGAAACATATAACCACTTACAACCTCAAGTACACTGCCTGCAATACATCTTGCCTTATCTGATATGGTAAAACAATTTGCCAGCTCTTCCTGTCTTGGGTCAATATCTGCTATTTTAAAACCTTTGGTTACAGGGTAGCCATCCCGGATTAAGCCCCGGATAATTCCCGTTATCGTTGCCAGCACAGGAACAGAGCCATTCTCCGTTTCTATAGTTGCTATCCTATCCCCTGCTGTTACAATATCACCAATTTTACGTACATTCTTAATAACGCCAGCCTCTTTGGCATGAATCACACGCTCCTTCGTATAGCCGCCGATATTACCGGGAATGCCACTGTTGGGTACTGCCGTTCCCTGGGTAATAATCCGTCCCAGATTATGACCTCGTTTGGTTTCTATCACCACATCCACATCTGCTCCGGCGCAAAATCCCGGTCCCAACGCAATGGTAAGGTCTGCCATATCCCGGGTTGTTCCCAGATTCTTCTTTGCCAGAATCCCATCTACCACAATATCCGGTTTCAACCTTCTAATACTCTCTCCCTGCGGGTCCACCAGTACTGGAACGCATCCTCGTTTCTGCACTGCTTCCATATGGTCTGTATCCGGGATTCTCACTGCGCGCACACCTTCTACCACAGCTTCTCCTTCATATACGGCTTCGCAGAAGGACACCTGCCGTCGAATAGCAGCCGGATAATCTGTTTCCAGAACAAGCACCAAATGTCCGGCTTTCACCAGCCGATGAATGGTTCCTGTTGCCAGATCTCCACCACCTCGCACAATAATAAACGGTTTTCTCCAAGTTTTGTCCTTATGTTCTATCATACAAATCTCCATTCCGCAGACGCAAGCACCCTACAACTGGCGAAGTGCTTCTATGGCTGTTTCCACTTCCTTTTCTGTATTAAAGTGTGAGAAACTAAAACGCACTGCCCCCTGTGAGGTAGTTCCCAATGCTTCATGCATTCTAGGTGCACAGTGAGCCCCTGCTCTTACACAGATTTCATAGTCCTCCCATAGCCAGTCGGCTACCTGTGCCGAATCCACATCTCTCACATTTAAGGATACGATTCCTACTTTCTTCTTTAAGTCTGTCTCTCCGTACACAGTAATTCCATCTATCTTCGAAACACCATCTAAAAACTGTGCCGTCAAAGCCATCTCCTGCTTACCTATATTTTCCACACCTACCGATGCGATATAAGAAAGGGCGCCACCCAGTCCTGCAATTCCATGTCCATTTAACGTACCCGCCTCAAGGGCTGTAGGCATATAAGCCGGATGCTCCTTTTCATAACTATGCACACCGCTGCCCCCAACCTTAAGGGGTCTTATGGCAACGCCTTCCCGAACATAGATTCCACCGGTTCCCTGCGGTCCCATTAATCCCTTGTGTCCCGTAAAACACAGAACATCTATGTCCATAGCTTCCACATCAATAGGGACTGCCCCTGCTGTTTGGGCAGAGTCCAACACCAACAGGGTGTTATTTTTTCTCTTAATATTTTTAATTGCATTTAAATCCGTCAGATTTCCCGTAAGGTTGGATGCATGGGTGACTACAATGGCTTTCGTATTCGGTGTCACTGCCTGCTCCAAGGCATCATAATCGATTACACCATGAGAATCTGCGCCAATATACGTCACTTGCACCCCGCCTTGCTCCTGTAAATACAAGGGACGCAATACAGAGTTATGCTCACATACTGTAGTAACCACATGATCTCCCGGTGCAAACATACCACCTATAGCAATGTTCAAGCTCTCTGTAGCATTAGACGTAAATGCGATTCTAGACGGGTCTGCTATATGAAATAGCTCTGCCAGTTGTTCACGCACACCAAATATCATACGCGCACAATCTAACGTCCCACCATAAGCACCTCTTCCGGCATTTCCTGCCATGTGTAGTGCCTCTGCAACCGCCTGTTCCACCTGCTTCGGTTTGGGATAAGAGGTTGCCCCATTATCAAAATAAATCATGGTCTGATTACCTTCTGTGCCTGAGTCAGCTTCTCAACAATCGTATACATATTGGTTACACTTCCAACTGCCAGCTTCTCTTTTAATCCATAATAATCCAGACAAGTTCCACAGGTAAGAATCTCTACCCCCTGTGCCTCCATGGATTTTAAATCCTCCAATGATGCAGAGCCTTCACAGGTAAGATTTGCACCTCCGTTGTAAAATAGCACTGCCTCCGGAAGCTCCTCTTGCTGTGACAAAGCATACAAAAATCCCTTCATCAGCACACTGCCTAATTCATCATTGCCATTTCCCATATAAGCCGATGTAATAGTAACAACTGTTTTACCCCGCTTGTCCGGGCAGCATAAAGGAGTCTCTGTCTCTTTTCCAGCGGCAGGTTCTTCCTCTTGTATATCCTTCCCACCGATTGTATAGGTTACCTGATACTTATTTTCCTCCAACTTTACAGAAGTAACCCCATAGCCCTTCTGATTCGCCATTTTCGTCAGATTCTGTACTGCGATTTCATTATCAACCAGTATCTGTACTTCTCCCGGTCCATTTAATTCTTTAATGGCATTCTTCGCCTTCACAACTGGAATCGGGCAAGTATCTCCTAATGCATCTACATAAATCATGGTTTTTCCTCCTTCTACTGCATTGTATTTTAATCTACATATATTTCAACGTCCTGCTTATCAACAATCTCACCAACAATCGCTGCCGAAAGTCCTAACTGCTTTAATTCCTGACACAGCTTTTGTCCCTCTTTGCAGCCAACCGCCACTAACAGACCTCCTGAAGTTTGCGGGTCAAACAGCACCTCTTCCATAGCAAACGGAACCTGCTCAAAATGTACATGCTCCCCTACGTAATTGCGGTTTCTCTGTCCTGCTGCCGTAAGTAAAAACTCATCTGCATAATCCAATGCTTCCGGAATCACAGGCACAGCCTTAGAATGAATCCGACAAGACAATCTGCCATCCATCATCTCGTGTAAATGTCCCAGGAAGCTAAATCCGGTGACATCTGTACAGGCGTGTATCTCATATTGCCTGCATACCAAGGCTGCATACTTGTTTAAAGTAGTCATAGATGTCACTGCCTGTTCCATGGCTGCCTCACTGGCTTCCTTCACCCGGTTCGCCGTACAGATAATGCCTACGCCCAAAGGCTTGGTTAAGATAAGTACATCTCCCACCTGACCTGTATTATTCTGATAAATTCGCTGGGGATGAATCACACCGGTAACGGATAAACCGTATTTTACATCGCTGTCTGCAATAGAATGTCCACCTGCCAGAACGCCGCCGGCTTCTATCACCTTCTCAGAGCCGCCTCGCATGATTTCACCTAAAATATTTAAATCCATCGTTTCTGGAAAACACACAATATTTAATGCCGTCTTAACTTCTCCGCCCATGGCATAAATATCACTCAGTGCGTTGGTGGCTGCAATCTTGCCAAAGGTATAGGGATCTTCCACCATAGGTGGGAAGAAATCCAGCGTCTGCACAATAGCAATGTCCTCTGACACCTTATAAACAGCGGCATCATCCTTACTGTCATATCCCACCAAAAGCCTCTCATCCGGTTCGCCTTTGGGAAGCTTCTCTAGAATATGGCTTAATATTCCTGCACCCAGCTTCGCTGTACAGCCTCCACCTTTGCAAAATGTAATTTTTTCGCTCAATTCGTTCTCATTTCTCCTTTATTCGGTTTTCTATGCGCTTTTCATAACTGTTCTTCTTCCTAAAGAATAACACAGGCAAAATGAAACTGTCAAGGCAGGAACCTATACGCTCATTTCTCATTAAACCGGATATATTTCTGCCATTATCTTGTCACTATTACGCTCTATTAAATACACCCGATTTATTTCTTTCTTCGCATAGTGAAAAGGAGTGCCATCTGTACTCTGAACCAGATAACTCTCAAAGAAGTTTTCCCAACTGA
>CAZLTS010000020.1:0-9555 GCA_964562495.1 uncultured Lachnospiraceae bacterium
ACTTAATTCAACTTCAAGATTTATATCTCCATCTGAAAATAATACAATTTCATTCTTCACTGAGAATCACATCCTTTCACTACCTGTTCATATCTTTCCAGAGAATACGGTGCGATAAACTTTAATTCTGTATCTTTAAACCTAAAAATAGTATACCTACCTTTGTTGCTCACATATGCAGTTTGCTCATAAGAAAGTTGATTTTGGTTATACATACATGCCCACCATCCCTTCTATACTATGTTTTCTACTGTTCAGATTCGATTCCCATGTAACTTATTTCATACATTTTTTCTTTATTCTACAGTTTTTCTTTTTGTTTTGCAACCGCTTACACTCCTTTTTCCTGCATTGCTGCCAGCTCTCGCTCCATCATCTTACAAATGCTTAATGAAATTTCGTAACGTATGATAACGCTGTGCATCAAGCTTTCCGAATCCATAACATGCCTGTGACAAATCCCCCAACATACGCTCTGTGATGTTATCAGGCAGCATCCCCTGTTTTCTAAAATAGGCAAACTGTTCCTCCTGGGTTATGCAGCGGGCAAATGTCCCGGTTTTATCCTTCTTCCGAAGTCGCCTACACGCATATTCATACCGATTTTTAATATTGTTCTCATAGGATTTGGTATGAAATGTACTTAGGATTCTTGCATATTTTATAAGCTGAAGCAGCAAAAGCCCACAGGCTATCATACTTAGGAGCACAATGACACCATATATGGCATCGTCTGTATTCGATAATAAAGCATCTGTTTCTAAGTCAGCATCTCCTTCCTCTGACAACAGACCTCCACCGCTGCCTAAGCTACCGAACAACTGCCAAAATCCGGACAACTGGGAATCGCTCTCTGTGGCTGCCGGTGTAACATCTACCGGAACCCAGCCGAAGCCATTGACATAGACCTCTACCCAGGCATGAGCGTTGGCATCTGTAATCTCTACAGATACAACCGAGGTTTTGCCTATGCTGGAATATCCGTCATACCATTCCTCATAGTTTTCTCCCTCTACAATACTACCTTCTGCCATACTGGTATAATTTAAGGCGTAGCCCTCTACATATCTGGCCGGAATACCCATATAACGGAAAATCAGAGTTGCCGCTGTTGCATAATTGGCGCACAGCCCCTTCTTACTTTCATCTAGAAAATAGTTCACATAATCCTTCCCCTTTGGTGTAATACCTGGTCGCAAGGTATAGGGATATTCCTCCTGAAAATAGTCTGCCATTTTCTCTGCAATCTCGCCCACGCTGCCACTAAGCTGTGCTGCCTGACAAAACCGTTTGATAGATGCCCAGTTATCTGTGGGGACATATAAATAAGCATTATCAACCGTTCCCACTTCATAATCCCCAATCTGTGTATCCATTAACAGTTCTGTACTGTCGTAGGGATAATAGGTCACCTCTGTAGTACTATCTTTTGCCATGCCACCTGCCGGCACACTGTCATCTTCTGTATAGTAAGGAAGATATGTATAGCTGTCATTGGCATCTTCATTGGTAATCTCCATTTTTGCTTTGGCATAGATGCTGTCGTCCTGCTCATACAGTTTCTTTAACTGGTTTGCTTCATCAGACACATTGGCATCTGAGCGTCCTGTAGTGGACTCCGCCTGAGACCAACAGGTTTTTAAATAGTCCTGTCCAATAAATCCACGCAAATACACAGTGTCCAGACTGCCCGGCGCATAGGAAATGGTAATATCTGTCTGTCCATCGGCACGAACAGAAGAAACGCCACCTAATCGTCCTCCGCTTAACCCACCGGTAGATTCATACTGATTAAAAAATCCTAAAAATCCCAGCGCTATAAAGTCCTTCACATATTCATCAGACGCTTCCTTGTACTTGCGAATTGCTTTCGGTGCCTGCACCGATACGCCAGAAAATAAGATGCCTGCCACCAGGGCAATAACGGCAAGGCCTGCCAAAACAAACACCATAAGCTGTAGCATTACCGCGCCATTTTGATAGTAGGCAGTAGTGCATTTCTTCTTCTCCTGAAACTGCGCCTTCTTCTTGGGATAACGGTAGTGTCTGCTTCTACGCAAGCAATAAACTGCCACATAGCCAATGAGCAGCATAGCACCATAGAAGCCATCAATACCCAGATTAAAATATGCAGGAATGAATGCCAGCCATCCGGTTAGCAGCACCACCCAGAAGGTACTCATATAATTAGAAATTATTACATTAAGCAGTACGCTAAATACACAGCCTAACAGCACCAGACAGCTATTAATGGTAAGCACACGATTGGTAATTCGTTCACTATATGCCATAACACCTTCTAACTGTAGTAATGTCTGCAGCTTCTCATAGGCAATATTAACAATGGCGTAAAATCCACTATTTACGTATATATACATTGTAAATGAAGCTGCTACAATTAAAACAAAAAGCAATAGATAGCCTGCATTTTTTGTAATCCGATTATAAAATAAAAAGGCCGCATAAAAGGCAGCCACCAGAACACTGGCATAAACCAGCAACGGTCTGTATGGAATCTCAAAGGCCTGCAGAAAAATACCCATGGAACCTACAGTAATAAAAAACACCATAATTGCCCGGGCAACACAATCGATTACCCGGTTGTTTTTTCCATATTCATATGCGCCAATCCCGGCAATTTGCTTCTCTTCCTGCTTACTTCGTTTCTTCCAATTCCACATATGCTTCCTCTTACACAACTGTACAGATGGATACCTTCACTCCATGTTCCTCTTCAAATAATACTTCTTCCTGTTCCGTAACGTTTGCACTAGGGTCCAGCCGAATCCATATAATCTCCTGGGTAAGCGAATCTGTGTAGCCAAAATTACCTTTTCCCAGATGACTCCCTAACTTCACAGAGGGCTCATACATAAGCTGCATAAACGCCTGCTCTAATGTCCCCTGATTGGTTACCTGTGCACGTAAAAACTCCTGTGTTTTTTCACTCCACCAGCACAAGGTAAATGCCATTGACTGCTTTTGTAAATCTTGTGCCAAAGAAAAACACACATTCATAACATGCTCTAAATTAAACTTGCCATCATCCTCCATTTCCACTACCAGCATAATCTGAGAGGCTGACATACTTACATGCTCTTTCACCATAAGCTTGTCAAGCTTCGTAGACAACTTCCAGTGAATGTCCTTCAGTCGGTCTCCCGGAATATATTCCCGCACATTCTGCACCTCCGGGAAATCACTGCCCTTAGTCTGGCTCTCCTCCGCCTCCTGAGTTCCGGTTACAAAGGCTCTCGCCTCCACCTCCTTTATCTCCACTGTCTGTGGCAGAATTAGCAACTCCTTTGCCTCAGAGACACCCTTTGAAAACCTGTGTATATGCAGCAAATCCCATACACTAAGCTGTGTAATCTTTACTGTATAACAGCCACAATAGGCTGGCGTTACAGAAGTTCTAATCTGCTGACCTGACAATGCCATTACAGGCACATTTACAGTTTCCACAATACCGGATTCATAGAATCCATTGTTCACTTCATAGGTAAGGAAACAATCTACTATGGGGACGAGTGTAGGATTGGCAATACAAAGCTTTACCGGAACCTCTACCCCGGTTTTTAAATCTGCCGACGTCATTTCCAGAGAGACCCCCAGTCGTTTCGTGGTGTATCCATATAGGAACAAATCCCCCACTAACAGCAGCACCAGCATAACGAACAGAAGCAGCATGGTATTACTTTGCAACAGCAACGTAATGCCCAGACTAAGAATGAGCAATACACTATATAGCACAATTCCCATTGTCATACGCTTCGCCCTCCTTTAGGTTCCCGGTGCCTGAACAGACCACAGAATATCCTCTAAAATCTCCCGTTCACTTTTACCTGACGCCTTACCCTTAGGACTAATCTTTACTCTGTGTCCGTACACATCACCGATAATCTTATGTAAATCTGCTGGTGTAACGTAATCCCGATTATCAAACACTGCCATAGCCTTAGACATATTTAGTAAGGCAATACTGCCCCGAGGGCTTACACCCTGCAGCAAATACGGGGATTTTCTTGTCTCTTCTGTTACTGCAATCAGATATTCGTACATTTCGTCCCGCACCTGCACTGCCTGCACCTGTTTCTGCAGAGCAATGACATCTTCTCGCGTTAAAACCGCCTGTACCCGTTCCAATGGATTAGATGCGTGATTCTTTAGTATGGCGATGGCATCCTCTCTGGCCGGATATCCCAGAGTCAGACACACCATAAACCGATCAAGCTGGGACTCCGGCAAACGCTGCGTACCGGAAGAGCCTAAGGGATTCTGGGTCGCAATCACTGTAAATGGCTCCGGCAGTATCCTGGTAACGCCATCTACTGTGGTCTTCTTCTCCTCCATAACCTCCAGCAACGCCGACTGCGTCTTAGGCGAAGTACGGTTAATCTCATCTGCCAAAAACAGATTACATAAAATGGCTCCCTCCTTATATTCAAATTCATTGGTCTTATTGTTATACATAGAAAAACCAACAATATCACTAGGCAGGACGTCCGGTGTAAACTGCATCCGCCTGTAATCTAAAGACACCGCCCGGGATAATGCTACCGCCAGCGTGGTCTTTCCAACACCTGGAATATCCTCTAACAGAATATGTCCTCCTGCCAATATAACAGCCAGTGTCTTCTCAATGACTTCGTCTTTCCCCTTAATAACACCCCGAATTTCCTCTATTACCTGACGTAATTTCTCATTTTTTACAATCTTCTCCACACTTACCTCTTTTCCGCAGACCCTTCCTCCATTCCGCATATATCGTAATAGTAGAAAAGCGAGACACTACTGTCTCGCTTCTCTGTTTGAAAGGAAAAAATATGAATACTAACTAGAAAACAAATTAATTATTCGTACTGTACAATATCAATCCACTTCTGTAACAGTTCTTCTTCACCTGGTACATGTTTGGCTAATCTGGCAGCCGCTACAACCGGCAGCCACTGTTGTACATAACGCTTTGCTGTTTTACTCTTCTCACAGAACTTATCCAGATACATATCTGCAATCTGAGCATCATACAAACACAGCCACAAATAAGAACGGGCAACATCTGCACTGGCATTACCCTGTGTAGCATGGTTCCAGTCAATAATATATGGAACGCCGTCTGAAATAATAATATTCTGTGGTGTGAAATCACCGTGGCATACCTTCTTATGCTTCGGTGCTCCATCTAATATAGTAAGCAGCTCGTACTTCTTCGTAGCATCTAAGCCTGAATTATTAATACGATCCTGCAGCTTATCCTTTAACTTCGGAAGGTTCGGACATCTCTTAGAATGCATATCCAACTGGATGTCTACCATCTGATCAACATACTTCTCAATGTTCTTCGGATCTTCTTCCATCAACTGAAGTAATGTCTTTCCTCCAATATAATCCATGGTCATAGCAAGCTTACCGTCGATTTCGACAACTTCCTTAACCTTTGGAATGTTTAAGCCAATCTCTTCGATACGTGCAGCAACATATGCCTCATTGTATACATCTGCCTTGCTATATCCCTCATTAAATACCTTCACTGCCAGATTATCTGATTTATATATTTCATTAAATCTGCCTTTTGCAATTAATTCACCTAATACCATGACTAAACTCTCCTTTCTCGCCTATTCACGATAGCTTTTTGATAGGATTATTGTATCATATCTTTCTCAAAGATACTGTACAAAAATTCACCATTTTATTGTGCAACTTGCACAACGAAACGGTGAATTTCTTTGTTTTTATGACATTTTATCTACAGTTTCAGCATTTTTCGCATGAATCGATGGTAAACGCCTTGCCTATTTTTTCAGGATTCCCATAAGAATCTTCTCCGGTGTAATCGGCAGCTCCCTATGCCATACCCCGGTAGCATTAAATATGGCATGAGCAATGGCAGGAGGTGGCGTATTAATTACAACCTCACCAATGGATTTTGCTCCAAAGGGGCCTGACTCTTCATAGCTGCTTTCAAAATCTACCCGAAGCTTCGGCATATCCACCCGGGTAGGCAGTTTATACTGCATGAAGGAATTCTCTAAGATTCTACCCTTATCACTATAGGTTACATCTTCGTATAAAGCCATACCGATTCCCTGTCCCAGGCCGCCTTCTGTCTGCACCTTCACCAACGCACGATTAATCGGTGTACCACAATCAACGACTGCTACATAATCTAGAAGCTCTACGCCTCCTGTTTCCGGATCAACCTCTAATTCTACCATACCTACCATAAATGGAGGCGGTGACAACGGTGAGGAATGGCTGGCCGTTACCTGAACAGCCTCTGCATTTCCATTCATGGATTTCGTTGCAATGTCTGCTAAAGACACACTTTTTAATCCGTCTGCCGTTTTTAAGGCATCTGGGGTAAAAATCAAATCCTCTTCCTTGCAGTCTAACATCTGTGCCGCTACAGCCGCAAGCTGCTTCTTTAGCTGAATACACGCTTTCTCTACAGCCTTACCAGTTACATAGGTAGTACTGGAAGCATAAGAACCAGAGTCATAGGGTGACATATCCGAATCTGCACTATATACGGCCACGTCATCTACACTGCATTCCATACATTCTGCCGCAATCTGTGCCATGGTGGTATCACAACCAGTCCCCATGTCTGCAGCACCAATTAACAGTACATAGAATCCATCGTCATTTAATTTAATGGTTGCCGAACCTACGTCCATACCAGAAATACCAGAGCCCTGCATGGCCATAGCCATACCCTTTGCCCGGATTTTTCCATTTTCCATAACCTGTGCCAATGGCTTATTATCCCAGTCAAACATCTCCTTCGCTCTGGTAACACAGCGGTCTAAGGCACAGGCATTCATGCGTTCATTGTAATACGCCGGCGCAACCTGTCCTTCCCGCACCATATTTTTCTCGCGAAGTGCCACAGGGTCCATATGCAGCCGGTCTGCCAGCTCATTTACAATGCTTTCCAATGCAAATAATCCTTGTGTAGCACCATATCCTCGATAGGCACCTGCTGCCTGCACATTGGTATATACTACGTCATAATGGAACCGGAAGGCTTCCATATTGTTGTTATATAGCGGAATGGACTTGTGTCCCGACAAGCCTACTGTTGTAGGTCCATGCTCACCAAAAGCCCCGGTATTGGACAACGTATACAAATCAATTGCCCGAATCGTTCCGTCTTTCATAGCGCCGATTTTTACCGTAACCTCCATTTCATGGCGGGGTGTGCTGGCAGTCTGGCTTTCCTCTCTTGTAAAAATCATTTTCGCTGCTTTCTTGGTTTTCCATGTAACAAATGCTGGAAATACTTCGGTAACACTTGTCTGCTTGGCACCAAACCCGCCACCAATTCTAGGCTTTGTAACACGAATCTTAGACTTGGGAATATCTAAAGCATTCGCCAGAATCCTTCGAATGTGAAATACAATCTGGGTAGAACTAATTACGTGCAGTCTGCCGTAAGTATCAATACAGGTATAAGTACGGAAGGTTTCCATCATAGCCTGCTGGTTTGCCTTAGTATGGTAGGTGTGCTCTAATACAATATCACAATCCGCCATAACACCTTCCACATCACCCTCTGCATGATCGTCTGTGGCGCATAGGTTTCGCTTATTATCTGCACCTACCGGACACAATGCCTTCCAATTATCCTCTGGATGCACCAAAACAGGATTATCCTTAGCATGTCTGAAATCCAACACAGGCTCTAACACCTGATATTTTACCTTGATTAATTTAAGTGCCTTATTTACCGCCTTCTCCGTTTCACCTGCCACGATGGCTACTGCATCTCCTACAAAACGCACCCGGCGGTCCAGAATTAATCTGTCATAAGGACTTGCCTCCGGATAGGTCTGACCTGCCATGGTAAAACGCTTTTGCGGCACATCTTCATAGGTGTAGATTGCCTCAATCCCCGGCACCTTCATCGCTATAGTTGTATTAATCTCCTCTATCCATGCATGGGCGTGAGGACTATGCAGAATCTTAACAACCAGACAATCTGACGGCGTAATATCATCTACATAAACCGGCTTGCCACACACTAACTCCATGGCATCTTTTTTCCGAATTGCTTTATTTATCACAGAAAATTCCTTTTTCTCTGCCATTAAGCCTGTCCTCCTTGTCTTTTCTTATAATTCAAATATGCCTTAATTCCACGCATCTGCCCTTCATAGCCGGAGCATCTGCACAGATTTCCCTCCAGATATTCCAAAATCTCTTCATCTGTAGGGTCCGGATTCTCCCGAAACATGGCAATGGCATTCATCATAAAGCCAGGATTACAAAAACCACATTGTTCTGCCCCTTCGTCAGCAATAAATGCACCAAAGCCCTGTGCTTCCTCCTGTAATCCTTCCAATGTTACTACCTTATGTCCCGCTGCTCTGGCTGCTAAAACACTGCAGGAAAGCATAGGCTTCTCATCTACAAACACAGTACACAGTCCACAATTTGCCGTTTCACAGCCACGCTTCACACTATAACAGCCCTGCTTTCTTAAAAAATCGATTAGCAGCAAATCCGGCTCTATCTCTGCACTCGTTTTCTTTCCATTTATCCATAAATCAATTAGCATTGTCTACCTCTCTTCCGCACTTATCTGAAGCAATGCCCGTTTCGTCAACACATGCGCAAGAATCTGGCGATACTCTGCGCTGCCTCTTAAGTTGCTGCCTGTTTTAATCTGCTCCTTAACCCAGTTTCCAAAGGCTTCTGCCGATTCCGGCGTAATGTTCTCTGCCAGAATCCCCTCTGTATCCCGAAAACACACCGCCCGCATAGGCCGCGCTCCAATTACAACACGAATCTCCTTGGCGTCCTGACAGGCACAGCAGGTTAATACAGGGAAATCCGTTTTCGTATTTCTCTGGGATAAATATGCAACCTGATAGGCCCCCTTTGGCACATGCACAGCCACCAGAATATCCCGGTCATAAGGCATGGCCGCAAATTCCTCTACAGAAACGATACCTTTATTGTGTAGCTCCACGCTGGCACCCACTGCCATAAAATAAGTTAAAACATCAGAAAAACCATACCGACCAAATAAGCTGCCGCCTACCGTCGCCACGTTCCGAAATTGTACACCTACAATATGTCGCACACTTTCTTTTAGTGCCCCTTGCGTCATATGATTTAACCCTTCATGACGCTCTAACTGGCGCAACGTTACCATAGCACCAATTCTATAGTGTGTATCTGTCTCTTCAATTGTATCCAATCCTAATCCTGATAAATCAATAGCCACATTCACCCGGTTGCTTTGCATCTTAAGCCAAAGCATACCTCCGATTATGGCATTATTCTTCTTTTGGTTTAATTCATAAGCCTCGTCCAGGCTTTCTACCTTGACATATTTGGCAATTTCTATCAAGAAAATTTCCTCCTTTTTTAGTATCCAATTTATGTTAAGAGCAAAATATCCTCTGCTTTCACTCCAAGCGTCTCCGGCACCTGCACACAGGCATCCACACTCTTATCCACCTGCCACTGTACCCATTGGCTGCCTTCTTCTGTTCGATAGGAAACCAGCCAGGAAAATAGTTCTGGAGACCCCCATCTCCAAAA
>CAZLTS010000021.1:0-9499 GCA_964562495.1 uncultured Lachnospiraceae bacterium
ATTGGTGTCTCTAAAGATGCCGGTTCTCTGGCAATCTGCATAATTTCAAGCACCTTATTTTCAGACATATTTAATGCCTTGGCAAGCTCAGCAGTAGACGGCTCGTAGCCTAATTCCAATGTCAACTTACGCTGCATCTTAGACATACGATTAATTGTCTCTACCATGTGAACCGGAACACGAATGGTACGTGCCTGATCTGCCAAAGCTCTTGTAACAGACTGACGAATCCACCATGTGGCATAAGTACTTAACTTATAGCCCTTCTCATAATCAAATTTCTCTACGCCCTTAATCAGTCCAAGATTACCCTCCTGTACCAGGTCTAAGAAGCTCATACCTCTTCCGGTATAACGCTTGGCAATACTAACAACCAATCGCAGATTGGCTTCAATCAAACGGCGCTTTGCAATGGGATCTCCTGCTGCCTTACGCTTTGCCAATGCCACCTCTTCTTCTGCCGTCAGCAGCGGCACTGTACCAATTTCCTTTAAATACATTCGCACAGGATCTTCTGTTCCCACGCCTTCTAACAAGTCAATTGCCTCTAAGTCGATGTGTTCTGTTTCAATATCATCGAACACCTCGTCCTCCGGCTCCAGTAAAATATCTTCTTCATCATTCATAATATGCAGTACATCGATTTTATTCTCTTCTAAGTACTGATATACGAGTTCTAACTGTTCTACACTAAGCTGTACGTCTTTGAAGAAATCATTAATTTCCGTTACTTCCAAAACACCTTTTTTGGAATGTCCCAGCTCCACCAGTTTCTTTAACTTTTCAAGCAGAACTTCTTTCTCCACAGTATTTCTCTTCCTTTCTCGTTACAGCACACGCTGTATTATCTCTTTTTCTCCACCGGCTTTTTCTCAGGAACCATAATTGAAACACACTGCTTATAGTTTCTAATCTCAGCACGACGGGGCTGTCCTCCGTATTCCCCATCCAATACCCAAGGAACCTCTCCATTAGACTCAAAGCAAATGTGGTGTGTCTTGAAAGAAACAACACGTTCGCTTTTTTTTGTAATTCTCAATAAATAAGAAAGTACCGACTGTAATTCAATTGGATTGCGAATCTTCTTAATTAAGGTTACTTCAAACTTACCATCATCTAACGCAACATTCGGACCTGTGATTCCACTAAAGCCGCCTACTGACTTGGCATTGGTCACCATACCGTAAATGAATTGATCCTCAATCACTTCATCTTCCCATTCTACATACATATCGTATGCCTTGATGGAAGCCAACTTCTTCATTCCTTCCAGTATGTATGCCTGATGTCCTAATACATTCTTTAAATTCTGCGGCGTAGCGTAAGAAACATCTGTAAACGCACCGAAACCGGCAACGTAAACAAATGTCCGTCCATTAAAAGTACCCATATCTACAGCAAAAGGCGTACCCTCTACTGCAATCTTTGCAGCCTGTCCCATTCGCTTAGGCAAATGAATACTGGATGCAAAATCATTGGTGGAGCCAGCGGGAATATATCCAACTGGAACTTGGCAGCCTGATTCCATAATGCCGGAAACCACTTCATTCAATGTTCCATCACCACCAGCACAGACAATCAAATCGCAGCTTCCTGCTTTTTCAATTACCTGCTCCTTAGCATCTAAACGCTTCTGCGTGGTAGATATCTCAACAGAATATCCTGCCTTCACAAACGTATCGATAATTTTCAACAGATAGTTCTTAATTAACCCTTTCCCCGAATGCGGATTAAAGACAAAAAACAACCGTTTCATCTGACCTCTCCTTTGAAAATAGCGCAATTTTTTACATTTTAGCACGTACAAATGGGTTTTTCAAGTGTATAGCTGCCTATTTTTTCAGGTTTTTTGTATATTTTTGTAACCAAATACGTTCTTCTTCAGTTAAATAGGGTGAAATCTTCTCATATACTGCCTGATGATACTGATTCAACGCCTCCACATCTTCGACTGATAAAATGTTGATATCAATTCCATCTAAATCTATGGGCACATAAGTAAGGGGTTCAAATTCCATAAATTGCCCATATTCATTTTCCACACCTTTTACACACAACAATTCATTTTCCAGACGAATACCGTACGCATTTTCCAGATAAACCCCCGGTTCATCTGTGGTAATCATACCCGCCTCCAGCACACCGGCTTCCCACGTATCCCGCAGCTTCCAACGAAAGGCATTGGGACCTTCGTGGACATTTAAAATATGTCCCACACCATGACCGGTTCCACACTGATAATCCAGATTCTCCTGCCACATAATACCACGAGCCATAATATCCAGATTCACGCCTGTGCAGCCATATAAAAAGCGTGTATTTTCCAGGCGAAGCATTGCCTTAGCTGTCATAGTAAAATGTCGTTTCATGGCATCACTAACTGGCCCTAATACAAAGGTTCTGGTAATATCTGTAGTTCCGGTTACATATTGTCCGCCTGAATCCACCAGCAGAAGCCCCTGTGGTTTTAGCGTTGCATAATTATCCTCTGTTGCACTATAGTGCATCATAGCTGCATTTTCATTATAAGCGCAGATTGTTTCAAAGCTTAAGTCAAAACAATCCGGATTCTTACGTCGAAGTGCTTCTAAATACGCTGCTGCCGTAACCTCTGTAATCTCCTGCTTTCCGATGTTATTTTTTAGCCAATACATAAACTTAGTTACTGCCACACCATCGGCAATATGCGCCTGCTTTGTATTTTCAATCTCAACTTTATTCTTAATCGCCTTCAGTCTGGTTGTTGGATTTGGTCTGCTTATGCATGTTCCCTTTTTGGAAATATACTGAACGATAGCATAATTTACCCGGCTGGTATCTACCATTACCGATATACCTTCCGGAAGCTGTTTTAAATATGTGTAAAATGAAAAATAATCCTTACAGGTAATGCCGGGAATCCCCACCTGTACAACAGGCTCCCCTGCAAATAAAAGCACTTCCTCTTTCGTCACAACAGCATAAGCAAATACAACAGGATTATAGTCCACGTCACTGCCTCGTATATTGAAAAGCCATGCAATATCATCTAACGATGTCAGTACAAATGCTTCTGCACCTGCTTCTCCCATAGCCTGCCGTACTGCCTTTATCTTTTCTTCTCTGGTTTGTCCAAAATAAGCCTCCTGCATTTCCCGCAAAGGGTGAAACACAAGTGCCGGTCTGTTCTCCCAGGCTAACGCTGTCAAATCCTGTTCCCATGTAAAAGCTGCATCTCGCTCCTTGGCAAGCTGCGCCAACTCCTCGCCAAAAGCAGCAGAAATCAGTCGGCCATCTACGGCTAACGTTTCCCCTGCCCTAAGCTTATCCTTTAAATATTCCTGTATGGTAGGCACACCCTGCATTCCACTGCGCATTAACGTAATGCCGCTTCCCTCCAGTTCCTTCTGTGCCTGTATAAAATAACGTCCATCTGTAAATAAAACCTGTTCCCCGGCTCCAGCCACTAGGGTTCCCGCCGAACCGGTAAACCCGCTAAAATGGCTTCTTGCCTGAAAATAAGGACTTACATATTCCGAGTCATGAAAATCGCTGGTAGGTACAATGTACCAGTCCACCTGCTTCTCCCTCATCACCTGCAACAATCGTTTTATCTTTTTCACACTTTTCACACTTTTCTCCATTCCGCAGACGCTTGTCGTCGAGGAGCTCACGAGAAAGCTGCGAATGCAGTTTCTCGTGTAGCATCAAGGCTACTTTGTGACGCCTGCGGCACAAAGTACCGTGTGAAAAATCAGCACATCAGTGTGATTTTTCACACTAATGCCTCTTCTGTCAACGCTGCCTCTGCTAACGCATGATCCACTGCCTCCTGCGCAATACCCCGGCCAATCTGCTCCTTGGTTGGATGAAATGTACTTACAATGGCAGCAACGTCTTCATAGATACGTGGGCTGTTTCCATAGCACTCCTTCGCCAGACCTTCCATCTGCTGAAAGAAGTTCTCCACTTTAAAAGGTATGGGTTTTCCAATGTGAATCAACTGATTCTTTGTTTTCTCCATTCCCTCTTCTGCCATAAGCTTCTCTTCATACAACTTCTCACCGGGACGTAATCCCGTATAAATCACCTTGATATCTTCATCTGGTTTAAATCCGGATAACTTAATCAGATTACGAGCCAGTGTATCTATTTTAACCGGTTCACCCATATCTAATACAAAGATTTCTCCACCCTTGGCATATGTTCCTGCCTGTAATACCAGACTCACTGCCTCTGGAATCGTCATGAAGTAGCGGATAATATCCGGGTGAGTAACTGTAACAGGACCTCCCTGCTCAATCTGTTTTTTAAATAAAGGTATAACAGAACCATTACTTCCTAGTACATTACCAAACCGTACTGCCACAAACTCTGTACGGAAAGGCTTTTCCTTCGTACCATAGACACCTTCAGCCTGTTTCAGTGCAAAAGCATCATCATCTTCAAAATGGTAATTTGCCCTTGGCAGCATAGCCTCATTATTTTCCTTGCTTACGCGGTCCATAGACTGAATAACCATCTCACATAACCGCTTACTTGCTCCCATTATATTCGTCGGATTGACAGCCTTATCTGTGCTAATTAAAACAAACCGCTGGCAGCCGTATTTCAGTGCCGCATAAGCTGTCTTATAAGTACCCATTACATTATTCTTAATGGCTTCACATGGGCTGTTTTCCATTAATGGCACGTGCTTATGTGCCGCTGCATGGTATACAATATCCGGATGATACTGGGCAAATACGGAATGAATTCGTTTGCTATCCCTTACCGAGCCGATCAGCACTACCAGATTCAGATTAGGATATTTACGCTTTAACTCCTGTTCTATATCATAAGCATTATTTTCATAGATTTCAAAAATAATCAGCTGCTTAGGGGCATGTCCTGCAATCTGTCTGCACAACTCACTTCCAATAGAACCACCGCCACCAGTAACTAACACAACCTTGCCACAAATATAATCAAAGATTTCTTTTAGTTCTACTTTAATTACTTCACGTCCTAGCAAATCTTCTACATCTACATTACGCATTTTTCCCAGGGATACGTCCCCATTTACCAACTGAATCAGACCAGGCAGTACCTTAATCTCGCAGCCACTTTCCTTACAGATATTTAAAATATCCCGTTTATCCCGTTCTGTGGCTGTGGGAATGGTAAAGAAAATCTGGTCAATGTGATACTTCTCCACATTGTACAAAATATCATCTCTGCCACCTACAATAGGAACACCGCCAATATAGCGCTTCCATTTATTTGAATTATCATCAATAAAGCAGCACACCTGCATATTAGCAGACTTCGTACTTACAATATCCCTTAGTATAATCTGACCTGCTGCACCTGCACCAATCAACATAATTCTATGCAGTGGTGTTTCCATATCCGTTTTCTTCTTTCTGTGTCTTTCCAGAAGTACAAAGCGATAAGAAAACCGGATTCCCACCATGAAAAGAAACTGCAGCATCGTACCAACCAGAAAATAAGAAACGGGCATGGTATGAAACAACAAGGTGATTCCTATAATATGTATTCCCACAGAGTACATCGTCGTTATAGCCGTACGAATCAGTTCGCTAAAGCTGGCAAACCGCCAAACACTGTGATACAAGTGCAATGCTGCAGAGATAAGCAGCGTCACTAATGTATTAATCGGTGCGAATTTCATATATGCCATGAAATATTCATCTGGAATCTTTGAAAACATGCAATCAAAGCGAATCCATAATGCAATAAAATAAGCTGCATTCAGGGCAACTATATCATACAAAACCAAAATGCCGGAAATAATCCGCCAATGCTCAAAACTCCCCTTTCTCTTAATAACCGTCGTAATCTTCTCCATACGAGCCTCCATTCCACCAACGCTTGTCAGTATTTCTGTCTAATATTCATAACACCCCTCACCCTATATTACGTCTACACATTTGATTGTATTACAAACACTCCAAAATGGCAATAGCCCATTTAGTCTACTTAGTACGATTCTTTTGCTAAATTTTGGAAATTAGCGCAATCGTTTCCACATTTGGATTGTTTGGAAACATATCTACACAGCATGCCCGCTCTAAACCATAGCCATGTTCCTTTAGTATCTCCAAATCACGTTTCAGGCTGGTAGGCTTACAGGATATGTACACCATAGCTTCTACATTAAAATCGATAATTTTCTGCAATGCTTTGGGATGGATTCCTTCTCTTGGGGGATCTAGCACAATCATATCCGGCTTCTCCTCCTGCAAATCATCTAACACCTTTAACACATCTCCCGCAATGAAGGTGCAGTTACTTAGTCCATTGCGCTTCGCATTCTCCCTGGCAGCCACAACCGCTTCTTCAACGATTTCCACACCTACGGCACGCTTAGCCACCTGGGCAAGTATCTGGGTGATGGTTCCGGTTCCACTATATAAATCAAACACAACCTTACCTTCTGTATCTCCCACAAACTCCCGCACCTTACTGTAAAGCACCTCTGCACCTAAGGTGTTGGTCTGAAAGAAAGAAAAGGTTGAAATCTGGAAGGTCAGTCCCAACAGCTCTTCACAGAATAGTTCTGTACCATACAGCACTTCCGTACGATCACTTTTTACCGCATCTCCCAACGTATCATTATAGATGTGGGTAATGCCTACAATCGTACCTGCAACTGGTAATGCCAGCAAACGTTCCTGCAACCCTTCTAGCGCTCCAACGGTATGTTCTTCCTCACGTTCCGACGCCGTTACAATATGAATGGTAATCTGCCCGGTTTTTACTGCTCTTCTTACAAGAAGATGGCGTAAATATCCGGTATGGCGCATTTTATGATAATAAGGCAGCTTACGTTCTGTGCAAAATGCCAAAACCTCCTTTAGAATCAAATTATAGTCCGGATGCACAATCTGACACTGCTGTGTGGTAACAATATCATAGAAGCTGTCCCGTTTGTGCATACCCAGTGCAAGAGGGCCGTCCTTTACCTCGTCCCCGAAGGAAAACTCCATTTTGTTCCGATACTGCCATTGCTGGGGACTGCCGAATATACCATCAAATTCATAATCAGAACATACCGCATCTAACAGCTCCTTAACCTGCCGCTCCTTTAAAATAAGCTGATTTTCATAGGGCATGGTCTGATAGGTACAGCCTCCACAGATACCATAGTGAGGACATCTTGCCTGTCCTTCCTCCATAGGTGATGGTTTTAGAACCTCTATTAATTTGCCCTCTGATTTTCCCTTGCGCTTCTTTGCCAGACGAAACCGCACTGTCTGTCCCGGCAGCACATTTTTCACCCACACCTTCGTCCACTGCGTTTCTGTACCACCTTCTACAGCCGGTTCTTCATATAAAATACATCCTTTATTTGGAAAACTAACGTGTGTAACCACGCCTTCATAGATTTCACCTTTCTTCATATATACCTCCACATTCCATCATAATATCAACAAGGAAAAGGGCTATCGTTTGATAGATTCTGCATCTGTCAAACAACAGCCCCTTACACAGTCCTTATGGGATTTTCTTACTTATCATCTTCCGCTTCTTCGTCTTCATCTTCGAAGAAATCTTCTTCAAATTCATCTTCCAGATCATCTTCGAAATCGTCTTCATAATTCGGAGCCAGGAATTTGTATACTGCATAGGCAATGCCTGCAATGGCAGCAACAGCACCTACGATTGCTAACGCCCAAAGAATCTTATTATTCTTCTCATCTTCCTTCTCCTTCTTGTGCATCAATTCCCCAAGTTTAACTGCGCTTACTAGTTCTTCAACCTTATTGCTCATGTGATAACTTCCTTTCCGATATTTGATAGAAACAGTATACTACACTTTCTGTAATTTTGCAAATGCCTGAAACATCTTTTTTACGCCAACATTATCAAAATCAACGGTCACTTCATAATCTCTGCCGCCGTCCTCAATGGACAGTACAGTACCTACGCCAAACTTAATGTGCTTTACCCGGTCTCCCTGTACATAATCAATTGCCTGTGACTTCATATCACCACCCTTTTTCAAAGAGGCGAAGGAAGTCATCATAGGGCTTACAGATTGTTTTCTCACCGGAGGTTTTCCGTAGTTTGTTTCTACCCGCTTTACGACCTCCTGTTCTCCATGACCAGTATCCAGAAGCTCCCGAGGGATTTCCTTTACAAACCGAGATATGGTATTAAACCGGGTTTCACCATGAACCATACGCATTCTGGCACTTAATAAGGTAAGTCCCTTCTCTGCCCGGGTAATGGCCACATAGCAAAGGCGGCGTTCCTCTTCCAAATCTGTAGGGTCTCCGGAATCAATGGACATATAGCTGGGAAATAAGCCATCCTCCATACCACATAAATACACCTGTGGAAATTCCAGTCCCTTGGCACTGTGAATGGTCATCAAGGTAACATAATCCCGTTCTGTTTCCAGGTTATCAATATCTGCCACCAGCGCTACCTCCTCTAAGAAGCCACTTAATGTAGGCTCGCCATCACAGGAATCCTCATAATCTGCCACCTTAGAAAGTAATTCTTGTACATTTTCCACTCTTGCCTTGCCTTCTTCTGAATCATCTGCCTTCAGCTCAGCCATGTAACCGGTTAAGTCAAGAAGCTCCTCTACCCAGTCCATTAAAGAGCCATAGGCAAGCTTCGCCCGCAGCATACCAATCATGTCTACGAAATGGTTTATCTTCTCTGCCGCCTTCGCACTTACAACTGCAGAGGATAGCTTCAGTGCTTCAAAGAAACTGATATCTAAATTATATGCATAATCTTGAATTTTATTAATAGATGTAGCACCAATGCCCCGTTTCGGCACATTAATAATACGGCGCACCTGCACATCATCATTTCCATTATCCACTGTTTTTAAATAAGCCAGCACGTCCTTAATTTCCCGTCTGGAATAGAAATTCGTGCCACCTACGATTTTATAAGGGATATTCATAAGCAGCATTTTTTCTTCTAAAGCACGTGACTGAGCATTGGTCCGGTACAAACAGGCAAAATCCGCATAGCTGCTATAAGTTCCATCTGCCAGCTTTTTCTTAATATCTCTGGCTACATACTCTGCCTCTCCATAGGCATTGTCCACCTGTTTCATTACAACCTGTGTACCCTTATCAGACTGAGTCCACAGTGCCTTATCCTTTCTACCACGATTGTTGGAAATGACTGCATTGGCTGCATCTAAAATATTTCCTGTTGAACGGTAATTTTGCTCCAGCTTAATCACCTTAGCATTTCGATACTTGTCCTCAAAGTTCAAAATATTTCCGATGTTAGCACCACGAAACTTATAAATAGACTGGTCATCATCACCTACCACACACAGATTTTCATATTTGTTTGCCAACATGGAAACAAATACAAACTGGGCTGTATTGGTGTCCTGATACTCGTCCACCATTATGTAACGAAACCGTTCCTGATAAGTTGCTAACACCTGCCCGTCTGTTTGAAACAGTTCTATCGTCTTAACAATCAAATCATCAAAATCCAGTGCATTATTTTTCTTAAGGGTTTTCTCATATTCCAT
>CAZLTS010000022.1:0-9411 GCA_964562495.1 uncultured Lachnospiraceae bacterium
GACAGAGATTGCTATTATTGAGGTAGGTGGAACAGTTGGTGATATTGAAAGCCAGCCATTTTTAGAGTCCATCCGCCAGTTCCAGCACGAGGTAGGACATGAGAACGCTATTTTAATTCATGTTACTTTAATTCCATACTTAAAGGCATCCGGCGAGATGAAAACCAAGCCTACACAGGCAAGTGTTAAGGAATTACAGGGAATGGGTATCCAGCCGGATATTATTGTTTGCCGTACAGAGCATCCTTTAGACGATGGTCTTCGCAGTAAGATTGCATTATTCTGTAATGTGCCGAAGCATCACGTACTGCAGAATCTGGACGTGCCTGTATTATATGAAGCACCCCTTGCTATGGAGAAGGAGAACTTAGCCGGTGTTGCATGCGAGTGCCTGCATTTAGATTGTCCGGAGCCTGACTTAAAGGACTGGACCGAGATGGTTGAGACTTCTAAGAATGTAACCGAGTCAGTTAAGGTCGCTTTAGTTGGTAAGTACATTCAGTTACATGATGCTTATATTAGTGTTGTAGAATCCTTGAAGCACGCTGCATGGGCCAATCATGTATCTGTGGATATTAAATGGGTAGACTCCGAAACGGTAACAGACGAGAACGCTGCTGAGATTCTGTCAGATGTATCTGGTATTTTAGTTCCCGGTGGTTTTGGTGATCGTGGTATTGAAGGTAAGATTTCCGCTATTCGCTACGCACGTGAGAACAAGGTCCCATTCTTAGGCTTATGCTTAGGTATGCAGTTATCTATTGTGGAATTTGCACGTCACGTAATCGGTTACTCAGATGCACACAGCATTGAGCTAGATCCTTCTACTACCCATCCGGTCATTCATCTGATGCCGGACCAGGAGGGTATTGATGATATTGGCGGAACCTTACGTTTAGGTTCTTATCCTTGCCATTTAGCTAAGGATACGAAGGCTTATGAAGCATATCAGGAGGAGACCATTCACGAACGTCACAGACATCGTTACGAGGTCAATAATGACTATCGTACTGTTTTATCAGAGAATGGTATGGTATTATCTGGTTTATCACCAGACGGACGTATTGTAGAGATGATAGAGCTTAAGGATCATCCATGGTTTGTGGCTACTCAGGCACATCCCGAGTTAAAGAGTCGTCCTAACAGACCACATCCGTTATTTAAGGACTTTATGAAGCACGCCAAGGAATTTGAGAAATAAATCAACTTAGGAAATGCAATTTCCTATTAAACAAGCAGAAAGAGCACGCTCCTCATGTTAGTTATTTGGAATATCTTCCATGAGGGCATGCTCTTTCTTTTTGTAATTTAATTTTGCTTACTTTCTAAAAGCCTCGTAACTCGTCGTTGTCGTCTCCTACTTCTACTGCCCGGATAATTACGTCGTAGCTATAGCTGTCATTTACGTGAATGGTTACCCGGTCGCCCACTTTATGTCCCAGAATAGCTTTCCCAATGGGAGATTCCGTACTAATCATTCCTTTCACAGAATTACCCCGGACTGTAGTTACCAGCTTCACTTTCTGTTCTATGTCATCATCTTCAAAGTACAGGGTAATCAGTTTATTCATACCTACTTCCCCTGCACCAGATTGATCTGTTACGATCTTAGCCGTTTTAATCATACGCTCCAGATAGCGGATACGGCTTTCATTTTTATTCTTATCCTTCTTAGCTGCGTGATACTCAAAGTTCTCGCTTAGATCGCCGTGGGCTCTGGCTTCCTTGACAGCCTCCAGAGCTTCCTTACGGACAACCAGCTTCCGATGCCGGATCTCCTCCTCCATCTTTTGAATATCGCTTTGTGTTAATTCATTATACATGGCTATCTACCATACCTTACAAATCTGTACCGCTGCTCGGGCGGTCATTTACATACCTGCGTTCAAATTCTTCTATGGAAATCGGCTTAGAGAATACATATCCCTGTGCCTTCTCATATCCATAATCTACTAAGAACCGTACCTGTTCTTCCGATTCTACACCTTCAAAGATAATCTCCTTGTTGGTCGTCTTAACCAGATTACCAATCTGGTTAATATATTCCTTCTCTCCCTCTGACGAAGAGTGGTCTAAAAATCCCTTATCAATCTTAACGATGTCAACCGGGGCGGATAACAGCATGGCAAGGGAAGAATATCCGGTTCCGAAATCATCAATATCAATGCGAAATCCGTACTGTCTTAGCTTCGCAAGCTCACTGTACATATTGTCCCTGTCATCTGCCAGACTGGTTTCCGTAACCTCCAGTTCTACATAGCGAGGATTGACATCATATTCCTTTGCCATATTAATGACACGATTGACAAATTCCCGGTTTCTAAAATGGACTCTGGAGAAGTTAACAGAAATGGGAATCATAGGCTTGCTATTCTTTCTCCACTTATGCAACAGCGCCAACACCTGCTCGTAAATACAGAAATCCACATCTACTACATAGCCGGATTCCTCCAAAACCGGAATAAACTCATTGGGATACTTATAACTGCCGTCCTCATTTCTCCAGCGAACCAGTGCTTCAGCACCGATTACATTTCGATTTCTCAAGGAGAACTTAGGCTGCAAATAAGCTTCTATAGCGCCAGAGTTAATGGCATCATGAATACTTCCTACAATATCCAGCTTATTTCTACGCTGAAGCTGCAGTTCCTGATTATAGATACCAATTTCTACCATGTGGTCCTTCTTAATACCCTTTCTGGCATGGTTGGCATAATCCATCATCATAAATGTTTCCACATTAGGGTTCTTCAGAAAATAAATACCAAAAGTAGGACGCAAATCGCTTAAGGGATAAGTCTCCTCCAGATAATTGGCAAACTGTTTGTCTACCTTCTGTACACTGTCAATAACCTCCTGCTTCGTTGCCTTTTCCACAAATATGGCAAACTGATCTGCTGTTACGTGACAGGCAATGGACTTCTCATCTATCTTCTTTAATCTTCTGGCAAACTTCTTTAAGGCGCGATTTCCTTCATTGTATCCAAAGCTTTCATTCAAGTAAGAGAAATTACTAATGTCTGCGCCAATCATGGCATAAACTCTGTTGCTGTCGTAATCATATAGTGCCTGCCGTACTTCCTTGCAAAATGCACCATACTGATATAGCCCAGTTAACTCATCCAATGCTAGAGAATCTAACTGTTCCTGATTCTCCCTGTCCTGAATCCGCAGTGCAACAAAGGATGCCAGCACCTTGCTTAACTGAACCAAGGAATTCATCATTCTCTCGTCAAAGCTTTCCACGCCTTCCTTTTTACTACAACTGATATAGCCGATTGGATGCTCATTTTTATACAGGAATATATTAATAAATGACCCTATATGGTTTTCAGCAAAAAATTCTCTATCCTTCGTTGAAAATGGATATTTCTCTACATCATGTACAACGAATATACCATTCTCGTCATAGCCGGTAAAGAAATCCTCCCATTCATTTAAGCTGCCCGCCTGCTCATAACCTGGCTGTACGCCAATTCCCGCAACCCACTTATTGGTAGCCAAGGTTCCGTTATATCCAGAAAATTCTGAAATCAAAACATTATCAAACTCATACTTCCAGCCAATGCGCTGAATCAATACATCAATACTACTGTTTAAATCTCTGGTGTCTGACAGCAATCCAATGGCAAAATTCATAAACTGATCGTCATACACAGGAACCTTTCCTACGTCTGACTGATATCTGCCATTTATCATTTTCAGATTCGTTGTATCCGGGTGCATACCTTCCCCATACAACACAAAGGGACGTCTGTTATCTCTACCATAAGCCACTGCTGCACCTGCACAGCGAACGGCATGTACCACATCCTTTTCCCCGGCTTCCAAATGATAGACACCACAATAGATTCTAGGTTGAATATGAGATTTCCTTCCATAATAGCCATGTAGCACATCATCATAAACCTGCTCACACTGCTTCTCCATCTCTGTATCACTGTCACAGCATTGGAATATCATAAAGGCATCACTACACATTCTGCTTAGTACCACTGATTCCGCAACCGGACTATAATCCCGCTTCAAAGTCGCTGCACCATTCTCTACAATCGCCATAGTAAATGGTTCTCCGTACTCATCTACAATCTGGTCGTAATTATGTAAATAGATCAGAGCAATGTGATATTTGCCTTCGGGATGCTCCGCTATCATTTCTTTCATTCTGTCTTTTGCCGCCTCAAAGCAATATAACGATGTCACAGCATCTCTTACACCATCTGCTTTCTTGTCCTCCACTATTTATGCCTCCAATTTTGTATTTTTACGCTCAAAAAAACTATATTAAAATTTTATCACAAACCAGTTTTTTCTACAATCATTTCTTTGAAAAAAACGGGAATTTTTACCATTACATTCTATCAAAAAAAGAGGCAACGTCACCACCGATTTGTGGTCACATCACCTCTCATGATTTTTATTATTTTGCTTTCTTCTTTTCAGCTTTCTCTGCTTCTATAACCTTCTGGAATTCCTTCATATCTCTTGCAATCTCACCGCTTAATAACAGTAGACAAATCAAGTTTGGAATTGCCATTAGGGCATTCGCGATATCGGAGAAGTTCCATACAAGCTCCAGTGCCTGAGTAGCACCAAAGTATACAATACAAGAGAATACAATTCGATAAAGCATATTATACTTATGGGTCTTAAATAAGTATTCAAATGCCTTCTCACCATGATACTCCCAACCTAAAATCGTAGAGAATGCAAACAGTGCGATGGATATAGTTACAAGCCATGCACCAAATTCACCTAGCACGGTTTTAAATGCCTGAATAGTCAGTGCAGAGCCGGTATAAACTGCTTCATAGCTATAGCTTCCATCAGAATTAAATTCATAAGCGTTACCAGAGCCATTGGTCCATGTTCCCTGTAAAGACTGTGCTGAAGCTGTAGTTTCGCAATCCGCTTTACTCTTCAGTTTGCTAAATGCCTCTTCATCATCTGCAGCTGCATAAGCAGTTAAGGTTAAATCCTGCTTGCCTGCGTTATCCTTTAAAGTAACCGTATCTGTCGTTTCATCATAATCTATGGTATATTCTGTAGTTGTTGTCTTACCATCAGCAGTAGAGTTAATCGTAACCTGTCCTGCCTCCACAGCATAATCACCCGTTGCTGTTACATGAGTCGTACCAATGACACCAGAGCTGGCAATAACCAGACCTGTAATGGTACATACAACAATGGTATCCCAGAATGTACCTGTCATGTTAATATAGCCCTGACGTACCGGATTATCTGTAGTAGCTGCGGCTGCTGTAATAGCTGCTGAACCCATACCTGCTTCGTTAGAGAAACAGCCTCTGGCTACACCATACCGCATCGCATTGGACATACTGGCTACAACAGCACCTAGCACACCGCCTGTAACCGATTCAAAAGAAAATGCCATCTTAAAAATCTGTGCCACACCAGAAGGCAAGCCTGCTATATTTCCTAGAATAACAACAAGACCTGCTATGATATAAAATACTGCCATAAAAGGAACTACAACAGAAGATACCTTAGCGATTGATTTAATACCACCAATAATAATTAACAATGCCAATACTGTTAAAATAACACCAATAACCCATGTTGGAATACGGAATGTTTCATTCATGGAAGAAGCAATGGAATTTGCCTGTGTCATGTTACCAATACCGAAGGACGCCAGTACTGCAAATACTGCAAATAACCAACCTAAAACACTGCCCAGCTTCTTATTCTTAAGCCCCTTCTTCATGGTATACATGGGACCACCGGACATCTCGCCCTTTTCATTTACTTCACGATACTTAATGGCAAGCATACACTCGCTAAACTTGGTTGTCAATCCAAAGCATGCAGAAATCCACATCCACACTAATGCACCCGGTCCACCTGCTATCATGGCCGTCGCCACACCAACGATATTACCGGTACCAATAGTCGCTGCTAATGCTGTGGTTAGTGCCGAGAACGGGGATACATCTCCTGTTCCTCTCTTCTTGGTTCGCGCTTCCTTGCTCAGTGTGCTTTTAATTGCGTAGCCTAAATTTCTCCAGGGCAAAAATCTTGTCCGGAAAGAAATAAATACACCTGTTCCAACTAATAAAACAAGCATAACCGGGCCCCACACAAAGCTGTCTACGTTACTGATAATCTTGCTTAGAGTTTCCATTTGTCCTTTACCTTTCTTTTGTTTGTGCGGAAAACACTGCTCCCGCTAAGATATGAGTGTCAAAAGGTCTTTTGTCCACTCATTATGATACACGAATTGCTCTGCTGCAAGCAGCTCACGCAATTCTACCACCATTCGGAATCCGCTGATTTTCCAAGGAAAATCGCTACTTCCTCATGTCGGTGCGGGTCATTAACCCAAAACGCTTTTTCTGCAAGCAGAAACGCTTATTTGGCTTTTGACCCTTGTATCCAAAATAAAAAAAATGGGAAGACAACAACCTTGTCATGTCGTCCTCCCTTGGATACTACATATTATAGTTTTCTTATAGGAAATTGTCAATCAATTTCTGAAATTTCTGTGAATTCTTCACAAAAAGCTTACTAATCGTCTAATTTTCCAATTGCCTCCACTGTCATAGCATAGTCTGCCGCCACTTGCTCATACTTAGCCTCTGCTCCCGGCTTAACGCCTCCCCGCAGCAGCTCCGTTAACTCTGTACTAGAGGCAGCCAGCTTCTGAAAGCTTAGATTACTTGTAGTGCCTTTTAAAGTATGTGCCATACGAAATGCAGTCTCATAATCACCACTCTTTAAGGACTCTGTCAACTGCGCAAAGCTTGTATCCTTTAAAAACAGTCTGGCAAACTTCTTTAAGCTCTCTTCTTTTCTTAAACGAGAAATGGCGTCATCATAATCGCCACCCATTGCCTTATAACATTCCTGTATTGTCATACTTCCTCCGAATCTACTAATTTACCAATAGCACCAATATACTTGTATGGCTCCTCCATAGACCACATAGAACGTGCAATCACTGAAATATTTCGTGGCTTACCGTTCCATACAATAGAATACTGAAATTCTACCAGTGGACTGTCAGGTGTGGTTTCCCTTAACTTCTTATTCAACCGTTCCCAAGTATTCGTTCCCATAAGTTTATCCATACTCAGATTGTAATCCGGTGTTACAATGGCTTCATCAATTCCATACTCTTCGGCACACCACTTAGGAATAGTAAGGATATCTGATTCTGCTGAATATTCAAACATAATATCCTTCGTATAGGAAGCATAGAAATCATACTTAATCCGTTCCCATTCTAATAGTTTTAATGTTCGTTCAGAAGCAGAAACCTCGTTATGACGCATCATTTCTTCTGCCGCCTTATGAATCTCCACCTCTGCACTACTTCCTACAGTATTAGCCTGAAGCTCCTCTTGAATCTGATCGGCAGAATCAGTTAAGCACTCCAGAACAATGGGATTAAAGGTACCACACTCATTATTTAAAATCATCTGAATAGCCACCTCATGAGAGTAGGCCTTCTTATAAACACGTTCACTTGTTAAAGCATCATATACGTCTGCCAAAGAAACAATCTGCGCAGAAATAGGAATCTCATCTCCCTTAAGTCCATCTGGATATCCTTTACCATCATAACGTTCATGATGCCAACGGCAGATTTCATAAGCCACCTTAATCAATGGTTCCTCCTTAAAGGGAAGCTCCTCTAACATCTGTGCTCCCAGCATGGAGTGCTTCTTCATCTCCGTATATTCCTCTAAGGTCAGTTTACCCGGCTTATTTAAAATCTTCTCATCAATTCCAATCTTACCAATATCATGAAGCGCAGACGCCAGACTAATCAAATCAATATCCTTATGCGTCAGGTTATACTGGTCCGTCTTATTACAAAGTGTCTTTAACAACATCTCCGTCAATACCCGGATATGTAATACATGCAGTCCGCTTTCTCCATTTCGAAACTCTACAATGTGACTCAAAATAGAAACCATAAGATTATTGCTTCTCTCTTTGGCAATAATCTGGTCCTCTACCAGTCCCATTAACTTCTTCTGTTTTGCATACAGCATAAGCGTGTTAACAACGCGTCTTCTTACAATAAATACGTCGAATGGTCTGCTAATAAAGTCAGACACGCCCAAATCATAAGCACGCTCTATGGCAGAGGATGCTGTCTCAGCTGAAATCATAATAACAGGGATGGTGTCAATCCAATGATGTCTGTGCATAACGGCAAGCACTTCAAATCCATCCATTCTAGGCATCATAATGTCTAAAAGAACCAGATCGATTTCTGCGCCATGCTTCTGCAATAACGCTACTGCTTCTACGCCGTCAGCTGCTTCCAATATCTCGTATTCGTCCTCCAGCATATCTGATAAAATGGAACGATTCAAATCAGAATCGTCTACTACTAAGATAACCTCTTTATCCTTCATGCTATCTACCTTCTTTAACAAATTACAAGTTCCATTGGTAACGTTACTTTGCCATCTTCACAAACTGTTTAATTTTCTCAGGATCCTTTCCCGGCCTGTCTGTAAACTCAACCCCCGTAGATACATCTACGCCATCCGGATGCACCGCCTCTATAGCCTGCGCTACATTCTCCGGATTCAATCCACCTGCCAAAAGTAAAAGCTTCTCATCTCTTGGCACATGCTCCACCAGCTTCCAGTCAAAGGTTTTCCCACTGCCCGGCTGCTGTGCATCAAATACATAACCGGCAATCTTCGGGCAATTATGATAGGCTTCATACGCCTGCATATCAGATACATTAAACGCCTTAAGTACCGGAAGGGTGACTATTTCTAGCACCTCTGTTGCCATTATACCATGAATCTGAACATAGTCAAACCCCAGTTTTTCAATAATTTTGATTTCTTCTACAGAGGGAGAAACGACAACTGCCACTGTTTTTATAACAGGATTTAGTGCTTTCAGTATCTCCTTTGCCTGCTCCGGGGTAACATTTCGCTTGCTTTTCTCGCAAAACAGGACCATGCCAGCCATGTCTACGTGATTTTCATTTAAATACGCAGCTTCCTTAGGCTGCGTCAGACCACACACCTTAATCTTCATTACTGTGTCTTTTCCTCATAGATTCTTGCCACTTCTTCAATATCACCAGATGCTATAATCTGTCCATGCTCCAGTAAAATTGCCTTATTACAAAGACGCTTTACCTGTTCAATGGAATGGGATACAAACAAGACAGTTACACCCTTATCAAACATGGACATAACCTTCTTCTCACTTTTCTTACGAAACTTCCGGTCACCAACTGCCAGTACCTCATCTAAAATCAAAATATCCGGTTCTACAATAGTCGCTATGGAGAAGCCTAATCTGGAACGCATACCAGAGGAATAATTCTTTAAGGGAACATCCATAAACTTACCCAGCTCAGAAAACTCCACAATCTCATCAAACTTCTCATCAATAAATGCCTTAGAATAT
>CAZLTS010000023.1:0-9271 GCA_964562495.1 uncultured Lachnospiraceae bacterium
TATAAGGCATTTATTGGTGCCGGCGTACAGCTTCCTAAGCATAAGAAGATTATTATTACAGTTAAGGATGCAGATAAGTACGAAGCCATTTCTATTGGACAGCGTTTCCAGGCATTAGGCTATGAAATTTATGCTACCAGAAGTACAGCCAAGGTATTAAACGAAAATGGTGTTAATGCTATTAAGGTAAATAAGCTGTCTCAGGAAGCACCAACTGTGATTGATTTGTTGCTAGAGCATAAGATTGATTTGGTAATTGATACACCGACACAGGGTAGAGATAAGAGCAGAGATGGATTTATGATTCGTCGTATTGCCATTGAAACAGGCGTTAATTGTCTGACTTCTTTAGATACTGCAAACGCATTATTAACAAGCTTAGAAAGCGATGCAAAGCAGAATCTGACCTTAGTTGATATTGCAACAATCAGCAGATAGAAGCGTCTGCGGAATGGAATAGAATGGAGAATGGTATGGATTTTGAAAGTGCGAAAAAACAACTGGCCGCTTATGGACAGGAACATGTATTAAAGGATTACGACACCTTGGATGCCCAGGGACAGGAAGCTTTATTAAAACAGATTGAAAGCATAGATTTTAGTGTACTGGATTTGTTAAAGGATCGGGACAGTGAGTTGAAAAAAGGGGTGATTACACCCCTTCCCGGTACTGTTACTGTAGACGAGATTGCAAAAAAGAAGGATGCCTTTTATGAAACAGGTATCAAAGCGTTACAGAGCTACAAGGTAGGTGCTGTCTTATTGGCAGGCGGTCAGGGTACCAGACTAGGTGCTGATGGACCGAAGGGTGTATATAACATCGGTGTAACCAAAGAGGTTTCTATTTTTGAACGCTTGATTGCAAATCTGATGGATGTTGTAAAGCAGGCTGGGGTATGGGTTCCGCTTATGATTATGACAAGCGATAAAAACGATACGGAAACCAGAGCTTTCTTTGAGAAAAAGAATTACTTCGGCTACAATGAGGAATTTGTTCGTTTCTTTATCCAGGATATGGCACCTTCTGTAGATTACAATGGTAAGATTTACATGGAAGGGAAGGACCGCATTTCCATGTCTCCAAATGGTAATGGTGGCTGGTTCTCATCTCTTGTACGGGCCGGTGTATTAGACTGGGCTAAGGAATTCGGTGTAGAATGGTTAAATATTTTTGCTGTAGATAATGTATTGCAGCGGATTGCAGACCCTTGCTTTGTGGGTGCGACTTTGCAGACAGGTTATGCTTGTGGTGCTAAGGTAGTGCGTAAGGCAGCACCTGACGAGAAGGTTGGTGTTATGTGTAAGGAAGACGGACGTCCTTCTATTGTTGAGTATTATGAGCTGACAGATGCCATGATGGACGAGAAGGATGAAAATGGAGATTTAGTTTATAACTTTGGTGTTATTTTAAATTATTTATTCCGCGTTACAGATTTGGAACATATTTTAAACCAGCGTATGCCTTTACATATCGTAGAGAAGAAGATTCCATATATGGATGAAGCTGGTAATTTTATAAAACCGGAGACACCGAATGGCTATAAGTTTGAAACCCTTGTGCTTGATATGATTAAAATGTTAGATGACTGTGTTGCATATGAGGTTGTAAGAAATCGTGAATTTGCCCCGGTTAAGAATAAAACAGGTGTGGATTCTGTTGAGTCAGCCCGTGCATTACTGGCAGAAAATGGAGTAGAATTATAATTTATGAAAACCATATTAGATTTATTATCAGAAAAATTTGAGGCAGTGTTTACTGCATGCGGATACGAAGCTAAGTTTGGACGTGTTACAGTATCCAACCGCCCTGATTTGTGTGAATATCAGTGTAATGGTGCTATGGCGGCTGCCAAGCAGTATAAAAAGGCTCCGTTTATGATTGCAGATGAAATCGTTGCTGCTCTGCCTGCAGATGGTACCTTTTCTATGGTAGAGTCTGTAAAACCTGGATTCATTAATTTAAAGGTAAGCCCTGCATTTTTAGATGCTTTCGTCAATGAAATGGCTGAAGATGAAGTGCTAGGCGTGAATAAAGAAGCCAATCCTAAGACCATTGTAATTGATTACGGCGGTGCCAATGTGGCGAAGCCCCTACACGTAGGACATCTGCGTTCTGCATTGATTGGTGAAAGCATTAAGCGAATCTGCCGTTTTATGGGAAATCAGGTAATTGGTGATGTACATTTAGGGGACTGGGGCTTGCAGATGGGTCTTGTCATTGAAGAATTGAGAGACTGTAAGCCGGAGCTGGTATATTTTGATGAAAGCTATACTGGTGCGTATCCTGAGGAAGCACCATTTACCATTAGCGAATTAGAGGAGATTTATCCTGCTGCCAGTGGTAAGGCGAAGGAGGATGAAGCCTTTGCTAAGCGTGCTCATGAAGCAACCTTTAAGCTGCAAAATGGTGTGCCGGCATATCGGGCATTATGGAACCATATTCTAACAGTGTCTGTAGCAGATTTAAAGAAAAACTATGGCAATTTAAACGTAGAGTTTGATTTGTGGAATGGAGAAAGTACAGTACAGCCTCGTATTCCAGATATGATTGCAGACTTGGAAAATCGTGGAATCGCCCATGAAAGCCAGGGAGCTTTGGTAGTAGATGTAGCAGAAGAAACGGATGCTAAGGAGATTCCTCCTTGTATCGTTCGTAAACAGGATGGCGCTGCCTTATACGCCACCTCAGACTTGGCTACTATTTTAGAGCGTGAGGAATTATTCCACCCCAATCAGTATATTTATATTACAGATAAGCGTCAGGAGATGCACTTTGTACAGGTATTTCGGACAGCCAGAAAGGCTGGCTTTGTATCTGATGCTACGGCATTAGACCACATTGGCTTCGGTACCATGAATGGCAAAGATGGTAAGCCATTTAAAACAAGACAGGGTGGTGTTATGCGTCTGGAGAATCTGATTTCCATGGTAAGTGATGCTGTATATGATAAGATTACAGAAAGTCACAAGAATCAGGAGGGCGGACAGATTCCAGAGGAAGAAGCAAGGGAAACAGCAAAGAAGGTTGGTCTGGCTGCACTGCAGTATGGAGATTTATCCAATCAGGCATACAAGGATTATATCTTTGATATTGACCGATTTGCGTCCTTTGAAGGCAATACAGGACCATATATTTTATATACCATTGTTCGAATGAAGTCTATTTTAAATAAATATGCACAGCTGGGAAGAAAGGCTTCTGATTACGCAGACCGTATTATTGATATGGGTAGTGCCAGTGAGAAGGCTTTGAAAATGGAGCTTGCAAGAATCATTGATTTATCGGAGGCTGCTTACAAGGAGTTAGCACCTCATAAGCTTTGCGCTTATATTTACGATTTGTCAAATGCTTTTAATCGTTTTTACCATGAGAATAAAATCTTGGGTGAGGAGGATTTAAAGAAGCAGGCAAGCTTTATCCAGTTAATTACTGTGACAAAACGTGCCCTGGAGCAGTGTATTACGCTACTTGGCATGGAATGTCCGGAACGAATGTAGTATGAAGGTAGAAGGATTGTTTGTTATCATAGCAGGCAATCCTTTTGTTGCATGAAATGGAGGTTTACGCTTGAAGAAAATTCAAAAACTTTTGCTGCTGGTTCTAACAACTCTGATTGTTTCTTGTAGTGGAACCTTAAGCTTGATAAATGGTGCATCAGATGGCATTGCCTGGGCAGCTACGTCTACGACCAAATTTACGTCTGTTTCAAAGGCTGCAGCATATGTGCGAACTGCCATGAAGAATCGGCAGGAAACCATTACCTTGACGATTACATCTACGGATTCCGATTATATCAATGTCTCCCGTAGTATTATGAGCCAAGCGCTTTCTCATACTGGAAACAGTACAGAGGGCGATTATTTGAAATACCAATATAGTGGTTATCATGCGGATATTTCTTACACGAAGTTCTTCAATCAGTATACATATACCATAACGTATTCTGTCACCTACTATACCACTAAGACGCAGGAGAGCGAACTGACAGAAGCATTGAATCAAGTAATGGGTTCGTTGAAGCTGGATGGGAAATCCAACTATGAGAAGATTAAGATTATCTATGATTACGTGTGTGCAAATGTGACCTATGATTATGAGAACCTAAATGATGATTCTTATAAGTTAAAATGTACGGCATATGCTGCACTCATGAATCATACCGCCATATGTCAGGGCTATAGTAACCTGCTTTATCGCATGCTTTTAGAGGCAGGCATCGATTGTAGAATTATTAGCGGCAATGCAAATGGAGGTCCCCATTCTTGGAATATTGTAAGGCTTGGAACGAAGTACTATAATCTGGATGCCACCTGGGATGCCACCTATTATAGCAACGGGTTGACTTATCAATATTTTCTAAAAAGTGATGCAAACTTTACAGACCATACAAGAGATACAGACTATGTGCTAACCTCCTTTTACGCAAGCTACCCTATGGCAGATACAGATTACGATGTCCAGAATCCAGAACCGGATATTTCATTAAAGGATTGTACCATTAAGCTGTCTTCATCCAGCTATACTTATAATGGAAAAGCTAAGAAGCCCACTGTGACTGTAACCTATAACAATCAGACCTTAAAAGAGAATGTAGATTATACCGTTTCTTACAAAAATAACGTCAATGCAGGGACAAAAGCGTCTGTGATTATCGCAGGGAAATCCGGCAGCATATGTGTGGGTAGTGTAACGAAAAAATTTACCATTAAGAAAGCTGCCAACACCATTACAGCATCTAATATAAAGAAAACGATTTCTGGAAAGAAACGTACTATTTCTCTGGGTGTAAAACGAAACGGGAAGGCAAAGCTTACTTACAAAAGTAGTAACAGCAAGATTAAAGTTGCATCTGATGGCCAGGTTACCATTCCGGCTAAATTCGTTGGTAAGGCAACCATAACTATTACTGCGGCAGCAACAACCAATTATAAAAAAGCTACAAAGAAAATTACTATATCTGTTACCATGTCCGGAACCAGGTTTACGAAAATAACCAGTGGTTTAGTTGGAAAGATGAAATTCAAATGGAAGCGGAATAACCTGGCAAGCGGTTATATGATTCAGTGTGCCACTACCTCTGATTTTAAAACCGGCCTTGTGACTAAGAAAATAACTGGAAACAAAACAACTTCCACCACAGTAACAGGATTGAAGCAGGGTAAGAGCTATTATGTACGAATCCGCACCTTTAGAAAATCCGGTGGTAAGGTTTATTACAGTAAATGGTACACATATTAAGATGAAAGAAGATATTATCTCATGTAAAAGATGGTATCTTCTTTTTTGACTATATTTGTATAATATGCTTGTTATAATCTAAAATAATTGACTTTATATGTGCAATGTGTTAGAATTTTCAAAGACAAAATAATAAGGAGGCAGAACGTAATTTATGAGAAAAACTTTAAAGAAAGCAGTTGCACTGGCGTTATCTATGACGTTGGCATTTAGTACACAGTTGATAGCAGATGCTGGAACTACAACAACGGATTCCTTAGGTACGACTGTGTCACAAGCAACAGAAACATTGTCAGGAACCGCATGGTGGAGTGGCAAAGAGACAGGCAAGGATTATACGCTTTCAGATAATTCTACCATAGCATTTTCTATTACAGTAAATAGTGAAATTGATGGAAAGGCTGCTTTTTGTGTAGAAGCATATAAGAAAAATGAAAGTGATGGCACTGCGTATTATTTTACAACCACCAGTGATGGAGATGCGTGGTTTGCTTTTACACCGGAAAGCAGTGGCAGTGAAGTAAACAAACCTACGAATCAACAATATTCAGCAGCAGCTGGAAAAACCTACATCGTTACCATGACTCGTCAGGGAAATGAATTTAATACAGTATACTATAATAAAACAGATGGCGTAAAGCTGCACGAAATATCTGGTACGGCTGCCACGGCTTTTCCTGATGGAGACATCAATGTTCATATTATGGCACAGCTTGGCTCTGTAACGGTACAGGAAACAGACCCCAGTGAAATTCCACAAATGGAGAACATTAATGATTCTACGACTGCCATGTCCGTAAAGGCAGAAAATGAAAAGACATATGCCTTTGACCATGCATATGTAGCACCGGGCGATGTGTTAAGCGTAACGGAAGATGGTGTTAATTATACGGAAAATGTTACATGGACAATTCGTAAGGTTTCATCTGCAGAAAGCTATACCAACGAAGTAGCTTATGAAACAGTAGCTCAGTTAGAGGCACCTACGCTGGAAATTACGGACGAATATCTGGAAACGATTATTTATGGTGAAGTAAATGGCGTCAAGCTTACGATTTACTGCAGCAAAACGCCTGTTATGTATATTAACAGTGATACGGAATACTATGATGTAACAAAGGAATATTCAGATGCTACCATTAATCTAGTTGGTAATGATACTTATTCTGATACTTCTCAGTGGTATAATGGTGCAGCTACCATTAAGCTGCGTGGTAATTCTACTGCATCTCGTCCCAAGCGTCCGTTTAAATTAAAGCTTGACAGTAAAGCAGACCTATTAGGATTAGGTATTGACGATGATGGGATATCTTATAAGAGCAAACACTGGGTATTATTAGCAAATGATATCGACCATTCCTTACTTAGAAATAAGTTATTGTATGATTTCTCCGGCGACATTGGTACGGAGTATCATTTTGAATCAACCAATGTAACGGTAATTTATAATGGTCAGTACGAGGGTGTATATCAGTTATGTGAGCATCGTCGTGTTGATGAAGGAAGAATTAATATAACAAACTGGACGAAGATTGGTGAGGATGCTGCTGATACAATTGCAGATGAAGTTGCCACTAACGAAGCTGATGCTGAAGCAAAAGCAAATAATTTAAGCGATAAGGATAAAAAAGCTTTATTAAAAACTCTAAAAAAGAAATGGGAAAAGGCTTTAGAGAATGTAGTTGCCACAGATTTCTCCTGGATTGACAGTGAAGAAATTACTTACGATGGAGTTACCTATAAGTTTGAAGACTATAATATTGAACTCCCTGATACAACTGGTGGTTACTTAGCAGAGATGGATTTCTATAGTATTGGTTCTAGTACCGTTGCTACCTTAGAGACATCTTACAAGCAGCCACTGTACTTCAGTGCACCGGAGCCGGGAGAAGATGCAGAAACAGATGAGGAGAAAACAGCGATTGTAAATTCCTTTAAGAATACCTCCCTATACACTTATGCGAAGAACTATACCCAGACCTTTGAGTATGCTTTGCATAGTGATGATTTCTACTTTAGAAACAGTAGTACGAAGTACACAGTGACTGAGGCGTTCAATGATTTCTGGACCGGAAGCTGGAATGCAACCTATTCCAAGACTACCTATACAGATGATGAGAATGACGGTAAGCATTATAGCGAGCTGTTTGATATGGACAGTTTAGTGAATAACTTCAACTTCTGTGAATATGCCATGAACTGGGATAGTATGAAGAATAGTTTCTTCTACTATAAAGATGTGGATTCCCTTGCTAAGATTGGTCCTCAGTGGGACTTTGACTGGGCATGGGGCAATATAAATATGTATAACACAAATACCAACTACCCAACCAGCTGGCAGACAACCATTGAAGCATTTACCAAAGAGCAGTATTATCAGACCGTACAGTGGAACCGTATGTTGATCCGTGATCCATACTTTGTAACATTGGCCTATGAGAAGTATCAGAGTATTCGTGACACCGTTATTGAAGAAATGATTAAAGATGGCGGTTTGATTGACACTTATTATGAATATCTAAAAGAAGCAGGTGCTGCCAATGATGCTCGTTGGAGCTGTACCTATAGTACAGAATACAAGGGTGCGACAGCCAAAGGCTTTGAAGATTCTATTAAGCAGATTAAGACATTTTTAAAGACTCGTGTAGCATGGCTGGATAAGCAGTTTACTTCACCACAGACTTTAATTAACTCTTTAGGATATTATAAAACAGATTCCACCATTGACTTAACTGTAATACCTGGACTTACCAAAACGGTGTTAACTGCTAAGGTAACAAACAGCTTCGCAAAGACAGTTAAGTTCCAGATTAACGGAACGACAATTGTGTCTGCACCTGTTACAAATGGTGTAGCAACTGCTACAATCAAGACTGCCGATTTAAGACAGGATGGATTAAACACTGTTGTTGCCAACGAAGTAAATTCCACTGGCTCTTATATTTATAATACGTCTGCTTCTAAGACAGGAAACTATAATGTTGTAAAATCAGATTACGAAGTATTTGATGTATCCAATATTGTAGCAGTAAATAAGATTACAACAAGTAAGAAATCTGTTTCTCTAGTAAATGGTAACAGTACAACGGTCACAGCCACAGTAGCACCTGCTAATGCAACGAACCAGAACTTAAAGTGGACATCAGCTAACACCAAGATTGCAACTGTATCCAATGGTAAAATTATAGCAAAGGCACCTGGCACTACAACCATTACGGTAGCGGCTACAGACGACAGCAATGTTAAGACAACCATTCAGGTAACTGTTAAGTGTAAGACACCATCGGTTTCTTTGGTAAGTAAGACGAACAGCGTTGGCTTGAAGTGGACAGCAGTTGCTGGAGCTTCTAAGTACGAGGTTTATCGTTCAACCAGTAAAACAGGTACGTATACGAAATTAGGAACAACAACAAAGACAACCTATACAGATGCAAAGGCAACGGCTGGCAAGACCTATTACTATAAGGTTAAGACAATTGGTAAGACAAGTGCCTTAAACAGCAGTTTATCCGCTGCAAAGAGTGCAGTTGTTCCAAAGAAGGTAACTACGCTTAAGAAAAAGAGTGCCAAGGCGAAAGCAACCAAGCTTGCTTATTCTAAAGTGAAATCGGCAACTGGTTATGAAATCTATCGTTCTACGAAGAAATCATCTGGTTACAAGAAGGTGGCAACTGTAAAGAAATATACAACCAACACCTACACAGATAAGACTACAAAGAAGGGCAAGACCTATTACTATAAGATTCGTACTTATAAGACAATTGGCAAGATTAAGCTTTACAGCAATTACAGTAAAGTTTTGAAAGTAAAAGTAAAATAGTAGTGTGAAAGGCACGGCTTCTTTTAAGGAAAGAGCCGTGCTTTTTTGCTTTACAGGAAAGTTCATCCTGTAAAGCAAAAACGCTCCGCGTGGATGCGCACCTCGCGGATATGAAATTAGTTGCTTCGCAACACCGCTCGGGCGCGAAAGAGTCGCTTGCGACTCTTTGTTCTTGCCTAAAACAGAAAAAAGTAGTATACTGATAATCGGATT
>CAZLTS010000024.1:0-9013 GCA_964562495.1 uncultured Lachnospiraceae bacterium
GTCGAAGGAATAGAAAAACAGCAAACATCAGCCAGCATAACACTTTTAAGAATTTAAACACCTTTTTTAAATTCGCACTGGAATTGATGCTGTATATGCCATCCCAGTTCCCTGCCAGTAAAAGAAAAGCGTTTCGCAATTGCCTATATAGTGTATCATTCGACGTGTAAATTATCAACAGGATATCCCACACATTCCCGTAACAAAATCAACATAAAAACTTAACTTTTATATAACTGCAAAGTGTGTTATACTGTGGTTAATTAGGCGAAATGAGCGTCTGCAAAATGGAGGTTATTATGGGAGTGGGTTTTATTATTATAGGCATTGTTTATATCCTCGTTAGCTTTTATTTAGCGCATCGTAACTTAGGCTGGCTTAAGGCAATCTGGCATGTATTCTCCAAGCTGTGGTTTCGGATACTTTATTATATAATCGCAGCGGGTGTGGCGATTCTGCCGCTTCTTAGCTTTACCATGTCTAATGGAAGCGCACGAAGAATAGTGTCCTTAATCGGCTACTATGAGCTGGGCGTCTTTTTATATACGTTCCTGTTTGTAGTGATATTGGATATTCTACGGGGAATTATACATCTGTTTCGTCTGAATAAATCAGGCTGGATGTATAGACGTTGGGTACAGGTAACGGCAGGAGCCTTGGTTTTTCTGCTGATTGTAGGTGTATGTGGGTATGGCTTTTATCATGCCAGACAGCTGCAGGTAAAGGAATACGATGTTACAGTAGATAAGACGGTGGATGGTGCAGAGGGTATGACAATTGCACTTATCTCTGATTTACATCTAGGGTATAATATAGGAACAGAGCAGCTTCAAAAGATTGTAGATCAGGTAAATGCCATGGATGCAGATATTGTCCTGATTGCAGGAGATATTTTTGATAATAATTATGAAGCGATGGCAGATCCAGATGGGTTGATTGCCATATTGCAGGAATTAAAGAGTGCATACGGCACCTATGCCTGCTATGGAAATCATGATGTAGATGCGTCTCAGGAGGTTACGAAAACGACCCAGAAGGAGGATAATCGGTTTACAGAATTTCTAGAACAGGCAAATGTGACGCTGTTGCGGGATGAGGCAAAGCTAATTAATTATCAGGTTTACATTGTAGGCAGATTAGATAGCAGTCCGTTGGGAGTCAGTGGGACAACCAGGAAGTCAGCCAATCTGCTACTGCGGGATTTAAAACAGGATGTGCCTATTATTGTATTAGATCATCAGCCATCGGATTTGGATTCCTTAGATATGGCAGGGGCCGATCTGGTATTGTCAGGCCATACCCATAACGGACAGTTGTTTCCGGGAAATCTATTGGTGAATCTGCTTTATACCAATGCTTATGGTTACTATGAAGGAAATCATATGCAGTCTATTGTTACTTCCGGTGCCGGATTATGGGGACCGTATATGCGGGTAGGTACAGACTGTGAGGTTGTTAAGATTAATGTGAAGTTTGGGGATACAAATCAGGATTAGAACGGAGAATTTACATTGCAGGTAGTATTAATAGCAGTCAATGCAAAATATATTCATTCCAATTTGGCAGTTTACAGTCTGCAGGCTTATGCCAAAAAACAGGTGGCGAGTACCATCTCTTTGGCAGAGTATACCATTAACCAGAACATAGAAGATATTTTAAAGCAAATCTATGAGAAAAAGCCGGACCTTCTGGCTTTTTCCTGTTACATCTGGAACATTACTATGGTGGAGCAGTTAATCGTAGAGCTGCATAAGCTTCTGCCCAATGTGCCTATGTGGGTAGGCGGACCAGAGGTATCCTACCGGGCTGAGGAATTTTTAAAGGAATATCCTCAGGTAACAGGTGTTATGCTGGGCGAAGGAGAGCTTGTATTTACCAGATTAGTACAGAGCTATGAAGGGGCGGCAGCATTGCAGGAGGTGCCGGGTATCTGCTATAGAGAAGAAGGCAGGATACACACAACGATGCCCCAGCAGCTACTGAATATGGATGAACTTCCCTTTATATATGAAGATATGTCCGTGTTTGAAAACAGGATTATCTATTATGAAACAAGCAGAGGTTGTCCATTTTCCTGCAGTTATTGTTTGTCCTCTGTGGAGAAGCAGCTGCGGTTTCGGAGTCTGGAGCTGGTGGAAAAGGAGCTGTTATTTTTCCTTGAAAAACGGGTACCACAGGTGAAATTTATAGACCGTACCTTCAACTGTGATAGTAAGCGGGCATTGCATTTGTGGCAGTTTATCAAAGACCACGATAATGGTGTGACGAATTTCCATTTTGAAGTGGCGGCAGATTTAATGACACCTCAGCAGATTGCTGTAATCGGACAGATGCGTCCGGGACTGATTCAGTTAGAAATCGGTGTGCAGTCAGCGAATTTATGCACCATATCTGAGATTCACAGGAAGATGGATTTAGAGAAGGTGGCAGCAGTGGTGGCAGCCATTCACCAGAAGGAGAATGTGCATCAGCATCTTGACTTGATTGCAGGGCTCCCTTATGAGAATCTGGACAGCTTCAAACATTCCTTTAATGTGGTTTATGCTATGAAGCCTGAACAGCTGCAGTTAGGTTTTCTAAAGGTATTGTCCGGTTCCGAGATGAAGGAGCGACAGGAGGAGTATGGTATCGTCTGTCAAAGTAGACCACCTTATGAGGTGCTTTATACGAAGTGGCTGTCCTATGACGATGTGTGTGCGCTAAAGAAGGTGGAGGCAGTTGTAGAGCTCTATTATAATAGTAACCAGTTTCGCCATACTATGACATGCCTTGTACGGGAGTTTGAATCTCCTTATGCTTGTTATGAAGCTCTTGGGAATGTTTATGAAGACACTAGACAAAATGGAGAGAAGCATAACCGGCTGACCCAGTACCGAATCCTGTTAGAATTTATACGCAGCCATGTTCCCGGGCGGGAAGCGGTCTATAAGGAACTGTTAACCTTAGATGTATATCTTCGTGAGAAGAGTAAGACCCGACCGGAATTTGCACCGGAGCTGGGGACTTATAAGGATACGATTTATGCTTTCTATAAATGGGAAGAGAAGACAAGAAGGTATCTGCCGGATTATGAAGGATATCAGTATAAGCAGCTGGTGCATATGACGCATTTGGAACCCTTTTCTTATAATCTGGATGCCTTTATACAATCCGGAAGGTTGGAGAAGAAGCCTATGTGGCTGTTATTTGATTATAAGAAGCGAAGTCCGTTAAATCAGGAGGCACGTATCGTACCTCTGGAAATGTGTGGTGAATGGGAATGAGAAGAAATGTAAAATGGAGTTCTCCCAAAATTATGGTGCCGGGATTTTTAATAGCGATTCTCTTAGGTGGACTGATTCTCATGCTGCCTGTGTGTAATGCAGACGGACAGTGGCTGGGCTTCGTAGATGCCCTCTTTACTGCCTGTACCAGTGTGTGTGTAACAGGTCTGGTAACGGTGGTGCCGGCCACCCAGTTTACCTTCCTTGGGAAACTGGTAATTTTGCTGCTTATTCAGATTGGTGGCTGGGGGCTTATTGTATGTGGGATGCTTCTTCGCTTGTTATTCAAGAAACGGCTTACAGTAAATGAGCAGGTGGTGCTTCAAGGAAGATTTAGCACCAATACATTTCAGGGATTAGCCCAAATGGTGCTCTATGTGGTAAAAGGAACACTGGCAGCAGAGGGGCTGGGAGCGCTTTGTTATGCTTTCTATTTTGTGCCGGAATATGGGGCACTTAGGGGCTTATGGTATTCTGTGTTTCATGCAGTTTCTGCATTTTGCAATGCGGGAATTGACCTGTTAGGGGATTCCAGTCTGGCTATGTTTGTAACGAATCCATGGATGAATGCAGTTACTATGGCACTGATTATATTAGGTGGTCTGGGATTTATTGTATGGCAAGATGTGGTGCGTTTTTTAAAGTATCAGATTAAAGAGAAAAAGCAGCCACATAGGCGAAAATACAGATTTACCCTGCAAAGCAAGCTTGTGTTTTTAATGACCTTTACGTTGATTCTGGTAGGTACATTGTTTTTTTACGGAGCAGAGCATAACAATCCAGAGACATTAGGCAGTTTAAGCGGGGGCAGTAAATGGATGGCTGCACTATTTCAGTCTGTAACAACCAGAACCGCAGGTTTTTATACCATACCCCAGGGCGCATTAACAGAAGGCTCTAAATTCTTCGGCTGCATGCTTATGCTGGTGGGTGGTTCTCCTATGGGTACCGCCGGTGGTATTAAAACGGTAACAGTTGCAGTTCTATTTCTTACCTGCTGGTCCATTTTAAAGGGACGAGAGGATACAGAATGTTTTGGACGGCGGATTTCCATGAATATTGTCAGAACAGCAGTCGCTATTTTTATGACAGGGCTGTTTCTGGTTATGCTGGGCACGACGGTGTTATGTGTATTAGAGCCACAGAACAGTCTCATTGATAATATGTATGAGGTGGTGTCGGCCACAGCAACGGTAGGTCTGACAGCAGATGTAACCGGCGGTCTGCATTTAGGAGGCAAACTGTTAATTATTGCACTGATGTACATGGGAAGAATCGGTACAGTGACTCTGCCTCTTATGATTGCAGGAAAATTAGGAAGTAAAAACAGTAAACGGACACTGCCGGAGGAGTACATTATTCCCGGCTGATTTAGAAGAAAGAAGGAAAGAATGAAGAAGCAGTATATTGTATTTGGCATGGATAGGTTTGGAATCAGCGTGGCAAAAAGTCTGGCAAAGGAAGGGCTGCAGGTGATTGCAGTGGATAAACATGCAGACAGAATTCAGGCGATTGCCAACGATGTCAGCTATGCTATGACGGCAGATGCCACAGACATGGAGGTTATAGACGGACTTGGATTGGAAAATGTAGATGGCGTGGTAATTACCATGGCAGATAACATGGATGCCAGTATTGTAACAACCATGGCTTGCAAGGAGCATGGGGTGGAGACAATTATCGCCCGGGCGAAAAATGAGATTCATGGAAGAATCCTAGAGAAGCTGGGTGCCAGTCGGGTGGTATATCCAGAACGGGAAATGGGTGAGCGTATTGTTCACTATCTAACCGCCAGAGATTTTACAGACTGGATTGATTTGTCCCCGGAATATAGTCTGGTAGAGATGCCTGTGCCGGCAGCATGGGTTGGCAAATCCCTGCATAGTCTGGAGCTTCGTCAGAAGTTTGGATTAAATATTGTAGGAATTAGACGAGGAGAAAAGATGGAAATGCAGTTTCCACCCAAGGAACCTTTAGAAAAAGATATGATTTTGTATGTAATTGGTAAGAATACGCAGCTAGAACAATTGTAATCTTTGAAAATATGTGTTATACTGCAATGATATGAAAATGATTACACACATGTACATTGGAGGCAGGTATGATTAATTTTAACAGTGAGAAAACAAGAAGAAGGATATCAACGGTGATTATCGTTGTAATCGTTGTGGCAATGGTAGTAACCATTTTACTGCCGGCATTTGTTTAAAAGGGAGAGAAAAATGAAGCGGAAAATAGTAAGCGGGTTATTGTTAATCGGTATGTTAAGTATTCCGGCTGCACTACAGGCAGCAGCATCGCCGGAGCTGACAGAGACAACAGCAGAAAGCAGTGAAGACACAGGGGCTTTATCTGTCAATAAGATTGTGTCCGGCGTTTCTATTGGGGATATTGATGTTAGTGGTATGACGGCAGAGGAAGCGAAGGCGGCTGTGGAGAATTATCTGGAGCCTTATAAGACAGCTACCGTAACACTTAAGGTAAATGATGATGCTGCCTATACTACACCGGGAGAGTTAGGCTATGACTGGAGTAATTCTGATGTGGTAGCCCATGCAGTGTCCTTGGCGAAGGAAGGAAATGTCATTACCCGTTACAAGGAACGGACAGATATTAAGAATAGTCCTAAGCAGTATGATATAGAAACAGCGGTAAATGAAGAAACCTTAACGGAAACCATTACCAACTGTTTATCACAATTTAACCAGCCGGCAGTCAATGCCACCATTCAACGAGACGGCGCAGGTTTCTCCTATACGAAGGAAAAGAAGGGACTTCTGGTTGACTATACCAGTACAGCCGCACTGGTTTCAGAGAAGCTAGATGACTGGGACGGAGAGGCATTTACCATTGACAGCGTGTGTGAGGTAGATGAGCCGAAAGTAACCACCAAGGATTGTAAGAAGGTAAGCACTACCCCTATGGGTACATACACGACCTATTTTGGAACTGGTGATTATAACTATAATCGAAATAAAAATATAGAAAATGGATGTAATCTGTTAAGTGGTATTACACTGGCACCGGGAGAATCCTTAAGTGTACTAGATAAAGTAGAGCCATTTACTACAGACAATGGCTATTATGAGGCAGGCACCTTTGAAAATGGTAAGGTGTCCACTGGTATCGGCGGCGGAATCTGTCAGGTATCCACTACGCTGTATAATGCCCTGCTTCTGGCAGAACTGCAGATTGATGTACGGTATAATCATTCTATGACCGTTACTTATGTGCCGTTGTCAGCAGATGCAGCTGTTTCAGAAGGCTATAAGGATTTACAGTTTACCAATGATACAGATTATCCGGTTTACTTAGAGGGCAGTACAAACTTAAACACAGGTACCATTACCTTTAGTGTCTATGGAGTAGATACCAGACCGGCGAATCGTACCATTAAGTATGAAAGTGAAACCCTTAGTACCACACCGGCCGGCTATGAGGAAACAGTAGATGAATCTAAGCCGGTAGGCTATAAAGAAACCGTTTCTACAGGCTATGTAGGTTATGAGGCAAGACTGTGGAAGTATGTATACGAGGATGGAGAACTGGTTTCTAAGGATGTGGTAAATACAAGTACTTACATTTCTACCAATACAGAAGTAATCGTGGGACCTAGTGAGGACAGCAGCACTAAGAATACGACAACTGGTACGGAAGAAGAAACGACGAAGAAGAAATCCAGTAAGAAGAAAAAAACATCATGAGAAAACCAAGCTATGTGAAGGAAATCCTGGCGGCACTGGATCGGGAATATGGGATAGAATACCGCTGCTATCTAAATCATGAAAATGCATGGCAGTTATTAATTGCAGTCATATTAAGTGCCCAGTGCACCGATGCCAGAGTGAATATTGTAACTAAGGATTTGTTCGTAAAATATGATAGCCTAGAGAAGTTTGCGGCAGCAGATTTTAATGAGCTGGCGCAAGATATCCACTCTATCGGATTCTATAATGCGAAAGCAAAAAATATTATTGCCTGCGCTAAGGATTTGGTGAATAAGTTTGGAGGCGAGGTGCCTCGTACCCTAGAGGAGCTTACCTCATTAGCAGGAGTTGGCCGAAAGACTGCCAACGTAATCCGGGGTAATATTTATAATGAGCCTAGTATTGTAGTAGATACGCATGTAAAGCGTATCTCGAAGAAGTTGGGATTTACTAAGGAAGAGGATCCGGAAAAGGTGGAGTATGACCTGATGAAGGTACTGCCTAAGGATCATTGGATTCTATATAATATTCAGATTATTACGTTGGGACGAACCATATGTACAGCACGAAACCCCAAGTGTGAGGAATGTTTTTTAAAGGAATACTGTCAAGGTAAACGTTTGTAGAATGGAGAAAACATGCGAATTGGAAAAGTATCGGAACCGGTTTTAAAGCGGTCTGTTTTAAAAGAAATTGCATATGATAATCCTGCAGTTATAAAAGGGGCGGGCGTTGCTTTAGACAGCGGTGTTTTTGCGGTTCCGGAGGGCTGCTATGGTGTGGCCACCACAGATCCTATTACCTGTGTCAGCACAGATTTGGCGGAGTTTGCAGTGGCGGCGGTCTTAAATGATATGGCGGTAACCGGCGCGACAGCTACAGGGCTTCTGGTAACGGCACTGTTACCTGCACAGTATGGGGAATCTGACCTGAAGCAGCTAATGCGTAGATTAAACGCACTGGCGGCGGAGAACGAGGTGGTTATTCTAGGTGGACATACGGAGACAACCACAGCGGTAAATCGACCTGTTTTGTCCCTGACGGCGGTGGGCTACAGAGAGAAGGAGACAGTCTTTGATTTAACGCAGTGCAAGCCGGGTATGGATATTGTTATGACTAAGGGCATTGGTATTGAAGCAACTGCCATTTTAGCCAGAGAGCGTAAAGCAGAGTTGGAAAATCGGTTTGCTCCATTTTTCATGGACCAGTGCAGAGACTTTATTCATATGCTGTCTGTAGTGCCAGAGTGTAAGATTGCAAAGAAAATGGCTGCCGCGGCCATGCACGATGTCAGCGAAGGCGGCGTACTGGGAGCTCTGTGGGAGCTGGGTGCGTGTGCCCAAACAGGTGTAGAGGTGGATTTTAAGAAGATACCTGTTTATCAGGAAACCATTGAGGTATGTGAACAGTTTGATTTAAATCCATATGGCGCCATAGGTGGCGGTGCAGCGCTGTTTGTGACAGAGGACGGAGCAGCGTTAAAGACGGCACTTAATGCAGCAGACATTCGTGCAGAAGTAATTGGTAAAATCACAACCGGTACAGACCGGGTTATTATAAATGAGGGAGAACGGCGGTTTTTAGAACCACCTAAATCTGACGAAATAAGTAAACTTGAAGGTAGGTAAAATTTATGAGAGAGCAGATTTTAAAAGCATTAGAGCATAATAGCAGATTAGATATTGCCGAGCTGGCAATTTTATTAGGAAGTACAGAGGAAGAAGTTGCAAACTGCATCGCAGATATGGAAAAGGAGCATATTATCTGTGGTTACCATACATTAATTAACTGGGACAATACCCATTCAGAGAAGGTGACCTCCTTAATTGAGGTTAAGGTTACACCACAGCGTGGACTGGGCTTTGATAAGATTGCAGAGCGTATTTACAGATTTGATGAAGTAAAAGCGGTCTATTTGATGTCAGGTGGCTTTGACTTTACAGTCATTATCGAAGGTAAGACCATGAAGGAGGTATCCAAATTCGTAGCAGATAAGCTTGCCCCCTTAGAGGCAGTGCTTAGCACCTCCACCCATTTTGTCTT